>NZ_LVWJ02000001.1 GCF_001625015.1 Lewinella sp. 4G2
AAAAAAAAAAAAAAAAAAAAAAGAAAAAAACATAAAAGGAAGCTAAACGATAACTTTTAATAACAGTAAGAATGTAAACATCGGGGAAAAAACAAGGAAATACAAAAGGGCACTCATAAGATGAGGTCGTAAAGCAAAGAAGAAAGTCTTATCATCCGCCCAACACGGCAATCCGCGTCAGGCCGCTTTCGTTTCGAGTCTATTATAGAACTACGTCCAAAGCCCGGCCACTGGTCCGAACACTCGGATGGCCAAAAGTCCTCCGCAGGCTCCGGAGTTGTGGCCATGCTCGCTTATCGGC
>NZ_LVWJ02000002.1 GCF_001625015.1 Lewinella sp. 4G2
TTCCAAGCACTTTATACCTAGTGCCATTCTACCTCTAATTGAAATTTCCTTTAAACTATTTTCAATTATTCTATTCATATTCTATTTTGATTGCGCCCAACGATTGCAGCCCACGCAGGCCGCGTCCTGAACTCCGCTAAGATAATCAATCGGAACTAAAAGGCCACTGGGCCGATAAGCGAGCATGGCCAAAACTCCGGTGCTTGCGGAGGACTTTTGGACATCCGAGCGTTCGGACCAGTGGCCGTGCTTTGGACGTGGTAAAGCCATCGACTCGAAGTGACAGCGGCTTGACGTGGATTGCAGTGTTGGGCGTATGATCAATTTTCATTCTAATCTAGTCCGCTTACTTTGGTCGTTAAGATTCAACAATCCCATCATTGAGGGATTCATAGTCGTTGGTCTATTTTGTCAATTTCATTCCGAGAAAACTTTTCCATTCGCCTAGGTCGTCCTTTTTTTCCCAAGTTCCTATAAGTTGGTTGTCGGAAGCGTTTAGCTTGCCCTTAAATCGAAGCATTTCGCCATATATTTTCAGCTCGTTGTTTTTCAGAGTTCCGCTCATTTTACCTGAAGCTCCTTGGTTGTTGTAATGTTCTAGAGTTATTCGATCATTTTGAGGGTCAAGTCCGATTATCTCGAAAGTTTTGCTCCGTTCTTTTCCCATCATAACGTCCGCTTTGTGCAGGACGAAATATCCGTTCAGTATTAGTTCATAAGTGTCCGTTCCCGTTATTTTCATTTCCGGACTGTTTTCTGTCGCCAAAATCCTGCCTTCGGTTTTCCACTTTCCAATTAGTTTTTTGAACTCGGTATTTTCAATTCGATTATTGTTCAAATGATAGATTTTTGATTTTCAGACGGTTTTTTCAGCTTGCGCCCAACACGTCGACGGACGAACGTATTCTAGGTCATAGTATTTATTCTTTCACGCCCAACGATTGCAGCCCACGCAGGCCGCGTCCTTGACTCCACTAAGATACTCAATCGGAACTAAAAGGCCAATGGGCCGATAAACGAGCATGGCCAAAACTCCGGAGCTTGCGGAGGACTTTTGGACATCCGAGTGTTCGGACCAGTGGCCGGGCTTTGGACGTAGACTAGCCATCGACTCGAAGTGACAGCGGCTTGACGTGGATTGCAGTGTTGGGCGGATAA
>NZ_LVWJ02000003.1 GCF_001625015.1 Lewinella sp. 4G2
AAGATTTTGGTTGGTACAACATCGATAAGCTTGCCAAAATTAGAAAGCCAAGAAGTATGTCAGTTGTTTGTAGAGAAGGAATGAGAGTAATCGCACTTGTAGATAAGAAAAATATAGTAATTAGGTTTAATGAAAGTAAAAGCGAAGTATACCACTTGTCAAATTACCCATCTACATTAGGATCGACGGTGATTAGTTACAAAACTGTAGAAGATGACAAGGTTTTGTTTAGTGTTTATTCCATGAAGAAATTTAGATCTAGATTAAATATGCCGGAACCAAATGTGGTATCTAATGCTGAATTTAGGAAAATAATTAGACAATTACATTAAGAATATTATTTAGAGATAAACACTAACTTCTATACTCTGTACAGCACCTCAAGATATATGGA
>NZ_LVWJ02000004.1 GCF_001625015.1 Lewinella sp. 4G2
AAGATTTTGGTTGGTACAACATCGATAAGCTTGCCAAAATTAGAAAGCCAAGAAGTATGTCAGTTGTTTGTAGAGAAGGAATGAGAGTAATCGCACTTGTAGATAAGAAAAATATAGTAATTAGGTTTCATGAAAGTAAACGCGGAGTATACCACTTGTCAAATTACCCATCTACATTAGGATCGACGGTGATTAGTTACAAAACTGTAGAAGATGACAAGGTTTTGTTTAGTGTTTATTCCATGAAAAAATTTAGATCTAGATTGAATATGCCGGAACCAAATGTGGTATCTAATGCTGAATTTAGGAAAATAATTAGACAATTACATTAAGAATATTATTTAGAGATAAACACTAACTTCTATACTCTGTACAGCACCTCAAGATATATGGA
>NZ_LVWJ02000005.1 GCF_001625015.1 Lewinella sp. 4G2
TTTCGCGTCTACCCCCACTAGCTCTCGCCCTGTTAAGACTCGCTTTCGCTCCGCCTCCGGTCCTCTAGACCTTAAACTCGCTAGTGAGGAGTAACTCGTAGGCTCATTATGCAAAAGGCACGCCGTCATCCCGATTAAATCGGGACTCCGACCGCTTGTAGGCGCACGGTTTCAGGGTCTTTTCACTCCGCTTCTCGCGGTTCTTTTCACCTTTCCCTTACGGTACTGGTTCACTATCGGTCTCTCAGGAGTATTTAGCCTTACGGGATGGTGCCCGCAAATTCAGACAGGGTTTCTCCGGCCCCGCCCTACTCAGGATACTCAACTCATGCACCACCGTACCTGTACGGGACTGTCACCCTCTGTGGTCATCCTTTCCAGAAT
>NZ_LVWJ02000006.1 GCF_001625015.1 Lewinella sp. 4G2
GTCGGCAACTCGCCCTGGGTTTCGAAGAGCAGATCATTGAACTCTACGCTTCCGGTTCTTCTTTGGAAGATATTACCCGAACGCTGAGCAAGCTCTATGGTGCTGAGATGAGCACGGCTCGTATCTCGAGCGTCATCAATGCGACCTGGCAGACGGTCGAAGACTGGCACAGGCGGCGCTTGCCAGCCTGCCTAGTCGTACTATTTATCGATGCCATTCATATCGATGTGCGTCGTGAACACGGGGTAGCTAAAGTGGCCCTTTACGTCGCATATGGGATTACTTTGGAAGGCAAGCGTGAGGTAATCGGTCTTATCCCTGGTCAGGGCACCGAGGGCGCCGTTGAGTGGGCGCGCTGTCTAGAGTCGTTCAAACAGCGCGGGCTGGAGGACGTACTGATTACTTGCAGCGACGGCCTGGCGGGACTCAAAAGTGTGATTGCACAGAC
>NZ_LVWJ02000007.1 GCF_001625015.1 Lewinella sp. 4G2
GTCGGCAACTCGCCCTGGGTTTCGAAGAGCAGATCATTGAACTCTACGCTTCCGGTTCTTCTTTGGAAGATATTACCCGAACGCTGAGCAAGCTCTATGGTGCTGAGATGAGCACGGCTCGTATCTCGGGCGTCATCAATGCGACCTGGCAGACGGTCGAAGACTGGCACAGGCGGCGCTTGCCAGCCTGCCTAGTCGTACTATTTATCGATGCCATTCATATCGATGTGCGTCGTGAACACGGGGTAGCTAAAGTGGCCCTTTACGTCGCATATGGGATTACTTTGGAAGGCAAGCGTGAGGTAATCGGTCTTATCCCCGGTCAGGGCACCGAGGGCGCCGTTGAGTGGGCGCGCTGTCTAGAGTCGTTCAAACAGCGCGGGCTGGAGGACGTACTGATTACTTGCAGCGACGGCCTGGCGGGACTCAAAAGTGTGATTGCACAGAC
>NZ_LVWJ02000008.1 GCF_001625015.1 Lewinella sp. 4G2
CCAACAGACGCTTGAATAAAATTGAATTTTACTCTCGCAACGAGATCTTACGTAAACTACATAAAATCCGTTATAATTATTACTGTTGCTCTCTTATCACAACTTGTCAAAGATCGTCACTAAACCATTTATTCCCCTTGCGTGCTTCTTCGTGTAGAGCGAATCCACAGGGCGCAGGGTGGTTTAACTGTTTTATCGTCGGAGTCGAACCGATAAGCCCCCCAATTGGGGCCGATAATAAAGGCCACACATTTGTGGCCTTGGTAGGCGGCTGAGGTCATTATCGATTGAGATCGAATTAAATAAACCAAAGCTTAAAAGGGTGGAGGATATCGGAGTCGAACCGATGACCTCCTGAATGCAAATCAGGTGCTCTAGCCAGCTGAGCTAATCCCCCTTTTTCAGTCTGAAATCTATAGAACAGAGTCTATAGTAGCGCAGCCGAAATGTAGTCCCTGGCAGACTTGAACTGCCGACCTCTACATTATCAGTGTAGCGCTCTAACCAGCTGAGCTAAGGGACTGGATAAAGTGTCAAAAAGGATAATACTCGTATAGTATTATACTAATCGCAAGAGGTCCAGCATTTCATGGACGTTGCTTGATCCCCGTGGGGATGGAAGTGATAGACATCACTCTTGTTTTAAATTAACATCAAGGTAGGCGAGTACCGTATCTATTGCTTGCGCATAGAACTAAAACTTACTAGACTCTGGAGGTAACAACACACTGCTCACTAACATAACATGCACATTACCTACCCCGTCGTCCTTCTAAAAAGGAGGTATTCCAGCCGCACCTTCCGGTACGGCTACCTTGTTACGAC
>NZ_LVWJ02000009.1 GCF_001625015.1 Lewinella sp. 4G2
CATGGCCACAGACGCAAATCCAGCGCTGTGTCGTCCATAAGATCCGCAATACCTTCCGTTTACTGGATGACAAGGACTCTAAACAGGTCCTGCGTCAACTAAAAGAGGTTTACAATGCCGTTAACGAAGCCGAGGCAAGCCGCCGGTTGGAGGACTTCGGTAACTACTGGCAGGGTAAGTATGATCTAGTGGTTGCACTTTGGCGCAAGGACTGGGACGAGCTGATGACGTGTATGAAGCTGAGTCCGGCGTTGAAGAAGTTAACCTACACGACCAATGCGATCGAGAACCTTAACCGTGAAATCCGGCGAGTTGTCAAAACGAAGGGCGCCTGGCCGAACGACCGATCCCTG
>NZ_LVWJ02000010.1 GCF_001625015.1 Lewinella sp. 4G2
TTTCGCGTCTACCCCCACTAGCTCTCGCCCTGTTAAGACTCGCTTTCGCTCCGCCTCCGGTCCTCTAGACCTTAAACTCGCTAGTGAGGAGTAACTCGTAGGCTCATTATGCAAAAGGCACGCCGTCACCCTTTAACAGGCTCCGACCGCTTGTAGGCGCACGGTTTCAGGGTCTTTTCACTCCGCTTCTCGCGGTTCTTTTCACCTTTCCCTTACGGTACTGGTTCACTATCGGTCTCTCAGGAGTATTTAGCCTTACGGGATGGTGCCCGCAAATTCAGACAGGGTTTCTCCGGCCCCGCCCTACTCAGGATACTCAACTCATGCACCACCGTACCTGTACGGGACTGTCACCCTCTGTGGTCATCCTTTCCAGAATGTTCCAATTGAGTGATACATGATTATTCGAGTCCTACAACCCCACTACGACGTATCGTAATGGTTTGGGCTGTTCCGCGTTCGCTCGCCACTACTTGCGGAATCATTAAATTATTTTCTCCTCCTCCGGGTACTTAGATGTTTCAGTTCCCCGGGTTACCTTCCTTTGCAGGATACTATGTCTTCAACATAGTGGGTTGCCCCATTCGGACATTCATGGATCAAACGGTCGTTTGCACCTACCCATGACTTTTCGCAGCTTACCACGTCCTTCATCGTCTCTGAGAGCCTAGGCATCCCCCGTACGCCCTTATTTCACTTCCTAGTCTTTAGCCCCGAAGGACCAATTCTTAGCAAAACGAAATAGAGTTATCGAGTAACTATATTTGCCTAAAACTAATGAGTTAGTTATTAAAATATC
>NZ_LVWJ02000011.1:302500-398648 GCF_001625015.1 Lewinella sp. 4G2
CGCAGGGTATACTTCCCCGAGCCGAGATTGTTGAAGCGAATGGTCCGTTCATTCGTGAGGGGTACCCAGTCGTCATTGAACCCTTCCAGACGGTAACGGAATTGGGTGGAACTCGGCAAATGACCGGCGGGCAGTGCGAAGGAAATGGCCACTGATTTTTCAGCGGCGAAGACAGTCACCTGCCGCAACTCATCGAGGTTGGTATTGATGATACGCACGTCGTTCCGCCCGTAGACGGTTACTTCGGTGATCATCACCCGGCCTTCGTAGGCCTGGGTACTGAAGTCGCCTTCCCGAAAGACTGTGAGGCCATTCGTTCCCCCGAAGAAGAATCGCCCGTCGGTTGCGCGGTGGTGGCTGAGGGGCGTGAATACGTCGCCGGCCAGCCCGTCCTCCCGGTAGAATCGGCGGAAGTCGTCCGGGTTGAAGGACCGGGTGAGGTGGGTCAACCCGTTATTGCTGGAGAGCCACAGGCCGCCGCTCGTATCCGGCGTGATGCCAACGATCTGGTTGCTACTCAGCCCGTCCACCCGGGAATAATCTTTGAGGGATTTTCCATCCAAGCCGTACGTTTTCAGGCCGGATGTCGTGGCCAGGTAGTAAACGTTGTTGAGCTCAAGGATGCTGGTGATGGGTTCGGAAAAAGCACCAAGGGCGACCTCTTCCGGAGAGGAGGTGAGGTAGGTGAGGTTTCGCGTTTCCGGCTCGAATCGCAGTAGGCCCCGATCCGCCGTTCCGAGTAGAAGTTCTCCCTTCGCCGCGCGGGTGAGCGACTCAATGGCGAAGCCGCTGATGGGCTTGGGGGCGTCTTCCCCCTTCGCTTCCACTACGGTGAACAAATTGGTGGTCTCGTTAAATTCCAGCAACATGCCGACTTCACTTGCGTCGGAGGCGGCGATGTACGTCTTTCCCCTGGCATCCTGCGCCAGCGCCCCTAATGGATAAAGACTGGGGAATACTTGTGCACGTAGGGTTGCCAAATCGACTTGGATGAGAATACCGCCCTTCTTGCGGTCGGCGGATTTGGCCGTGGCCCAAAGGGCGTTGTATTCCGGGTCGTAGAGCAGGCCGTAACCGGCGCGAAAATTGAGCAGTTCCGTAGTGTCCGCGGCGAGGGTAATTTGTAAGGTATCGGGTTGCTCCGCACCGGCGGGAAAGGCGTAGATGTGGCCCTCTTTTTCGATGACGTAGACGGTTCCGTTGTCGTCTTCGCAGATACCGTGGAGGGTGTTCTGGCCAAGTTTATCCTCCGCCCGGGTGGTGAGAAAGGTGCGGACGGAATTGGAGTAGCGCTCGATGACGCCGAGCCCCTCCCGCAGGCCGAGGTAAACCGTTTCGTTGAAATCGAGTGCGGTAGCAGCGGTCACGGCCCGCCCGGTGGGAAGTGATTTTTCGAAGAGGGTGAAGTCTCCGGTGGTGTCCACCAGGTAGTACTCGCTGGGGAAGGCATCGCCAAGAATATCCTCCGTGGCCTGAATGAGCAGTTGCCCTTTTTCGTCGTGAGAAACGGCCGGGTAGCGCAAACCATCATCAAGTTGTGACACTGGGAAGGGAGGTTGATCGCCACCGGGCTGCCAGTTGAAGAGCGGATAACCATCGCGAAAGCTGAAATACACCCCGCCATCGGCCGCTTCGGCAAAGAAATAAAAACGCCGTTGCCCGGCGGTGGATTCGAAGGGCGTACTCAAGATCTCACCAGTAGCGCTAAGATGGCGGAAGCCGTGCTCCTCATCGTAAAGCACGAATTGGCCGTTGGTAAGGGGCAGTAGTTCGACGCGGGGCGCAAGCGTCGTCCAGGCATCGTTGGGCTCGTGAAAGATGGGGGTGAATTGCCGCGCCGGATCCTGCACGTATGGGGTATACTCGTAAATGAAGGTCCCTTCACTGCCGATCGTTACTACGAAGACTCGCCCAAGCGCATCCGTCGTAATCGCCCGCGGATAGCCGAGGACGCCCGTGCTGGGGACGAGTGCTACCTGCCGCACTTCCTTCGTGACGGGGTTGAAGCGGTCGAAGTAGCCGTAGAAACCGCCGGGGGTAAGGACGAACCAGCCTTCATTATCCAGCGAGATATTGCTGATGGCGCCTTCGGAAAGTTGTTGATCTTCCGCCGGTCCGACGCCGAAGCGGGTGAAGCGCTGGCCGTCAAAGCGGTTAAGGCCGTCCATGGTCGCGACCCATAAGAAGCCGTCCTCGCTGATGTAGAAGTCATTGATCTCCCGCTCACTCAGGCCGTCATTGACGGTGAAGTACTCGATGCGGAGTTGCTGAGCGATCCCAATATTGGGAAGGCAGCAGCTGGCAAGGAGGAGTAGGAGGAGAGGGCGAAGCAAGGGGGGATGATCTAATTAAGGATACACTGGTGGCAGGAGCGTGTTATGAGGCCCTCTCCCCCAGCCCCTCTCCAGGGGAGAGGGGAGCAATAATCTACTTGTTATCAGACAATTTAGTTTTGATCTCTTAATACACTGTTTATAACAACTGCACCATCAAAGATATTCACCGGGCACTAGGTATTCGCTGACGTACTCCCCCACCCCTTCTTCGAGGGAGCGGAAGGGAGCGTCGTAACCGGCGGCGCGAAGTTTGCCCATTTCTGCCTGGGTGTAGTACTGGTACTTATCGCGGATATCGGCCGGAGTGTCGATGAAGCTGATGGCTTCTTCTTTACCCATGGCCCGGAAGGTGGCGCGGGCGAGATCGAGGAAGGTGCGGGCTTCGCCGGTGCCGAGGTTGTAGAGGCCGTGGTTCTCCGGTTGCTCGCTCATGAGCCAGATCATGACGTTGCAGAGATCCTTGACGTAGATGAAATCGCGCTGCTGGTGGCCGTCCGCAATGTCATCCCGGTGGCTGCGGAAGAGCTTCATCGCGCCGGTGGCCCGGACCTGACGGTAGGTGTGCCAGACGACGCTGGCCATGCGGCCCTTGTGGTATTCGTTGGGGCCGTAAACGTTGAAAAATTTGAGGCCATACCAGGACGGTGGCGTGGCGGATTCCGCGAGGGCCCAGGCATCGAAGTCGTTCTTACTACGGCCGTATTCGTTGAGGGGCTCGAGGTCACTTACGATGTCGTGGCGGTCTTCGTAGCCCAATTCCCCCAAGCCGTAGGTGGCACCAGAAGAGGCATAAATGAGGGGGATGGACCACTGGGTGCAACGCTTCCATACCTCTTTGGAATAGTTGCGGTTTAGGCGGTCGAACAGTGGTTTGTTGGTTTCGGTAGTGTCCGTCCGGGCACCCAGGTGGAAGACGCCTTTCAGGGGCCACTGCTTTTCGTCCCAGACGGTGAAGAAGTCATCCCGCTCGATCTTTTCGGTGAATTGCTTACCGAGGAGGTTGGGCGTCTTATCGTGGTAGTGGACGAAATCGTCGACCAAAATGAGGTCGGTGACGTTTTGCTGGTTAAGGAGGCCAACGAGGGCACTCCCGATGAACCCGGCCGCTCCGGTGATGACGTACATACGTTGCTATTTAGGGGCACAAAGATACTTGAGGTAACGTTCCTTGTTGGTTTTAGGTCGCCGTGCATTACATTACCTTCCGCAACCAATTGCCCTACTATGATCCACCTCGGAATGATTGAAGACGAACCCATCATGCTGGCCAGCATCGGGGAATGTTTTGAGGGCAACCGGGATGTAGAGATCGTCCTGGCCGCCACCTCTGTGGAGGATTTCCTCGCCAATGCGCCCGAAGATGGCAAGCTCAACACCTTACTACTGGACATCATGCTACCCGGAATGTCGGGCATCGCGGGCATCCCCCGGTTACTGGACCTGGCGCCGGAGTTGGATATCATCATGCTTACGAACTCCGATGATTCGGATAATATCTTCCAGGCCCTGCAGGCGGGAGCCGTTGGGTACATCTCAAAGAAGCGGATCAACCCAAGTATCATCCAGGATGCCGTCTATACGGTACACCGGGGTGGTTCTTACATGAGCCCTAGTATTGCGCGCAAGGTGGTGGCCTTTCACAACCAGCAGAACCGCCGCCCGACGATGGACCCCGCCAACCGCCTCACCCCAAGGCAACTGGACATCGTTCAGGGATTGGTCGACAACCTGAGCTACCGGGAAATTGGGGAACGCCTCAACATCAGCATCGAAACCGTGCGGGACCACATCAAGAACATTTACCGGAAACTACGCGTCAACTCCAAGATGGAGGTGGTGCATAAGAAATTGAAAGGAGAAATATAGTCAGGTAGTAGCGTAGTCGGGTAGTGCCGCACTACCCAACTACCCGACTAAAATCTTCCCGACTAAGAAACTAACAAACATGAACTCCAGCACACTAGGCGAATTCCTCCTCGGCCGGCCCGGCGATTTTCAGTACGAGAACGCGGAGCTGGGTCGCCTCCTAAATGCCATCCGCCTGGCGGGTAAGGTCGTTTCCCACGAGATCCGCAAGGCTGGACTAGTAGACATTACCGGTACGGTGGGTTCCACCAACGTGCAGGGGGAAGAGCAGCAGAAATTGGACATCTTCGCCAACGACGCTTTTATCAACACCCTGACCAACCGGGAGATCGTGTGTGGGATTGTTTCCGAAGAGAATGAGGACATCATCGAGATCCACGGCGCGGATAATCGCAATCGAAATAAGTACGTCGTGGTGATGGACCCGCTGGATGGCAGCTCGAACATCGACGCCAACATTACGGTGGGGACGATCTTTGGTATCTACCACCGGATCTCCCCCATCGGTACGCCGGTGACGATGGAGGACTTCCTGCAGAGTGGCAACAATCAAGTAGCGGCAGGTTTCATCGCTTACGGTACGTCCACGATGATGGTATATACTACCGGCAACGGGGTGAACGGTTTCACGCTGAACCCGGCTATCGGCACCTATTACCTCTCCCACCCTAACGTGACCATCCCGAAAGACGGCGGCATCTTTAGTGTGAATGAGGGCGGCTACGTCCACTTCCCGCAGGGCGTAAAAAACTACATTAAGTACTGCCAGAAGGAAGAGGGGGACCGCCCCTACAAAGGCCGTTACGTAGGTTCCATGGTCGCCGACGTCTGGCGGACGATGCTCCAGGGCGGGATCTACTTTTACCCCGAAAGCACGGGCAAACCCCACGGCAAGTTGCGTCTACTCTACGAGTGCAATCCCCTGGCCTTCCTGATGGAACAAGCCGGCGGTAAAGCCACCAACGGCCACATGCGCATCATGGACATCAAGCCGACGGATATCCACCAACGGATGCCCTTCTTTGGAGGGGATGCGAAGATGGTGGATAAAGCGATGGAGTTTATACGGTTGGCTGGGGAGTAAGGGCATAATGGCGAGAATTGTCTACCGCCGCGGGTGAGTTAGCGGTGGCCATCAGGAATTTAATCCGGGCGTTATGCCTACCTTTCTTTTATGGGCATTCAATATTCTGGCGACGATACGGCTAAGACCGCTCAACCCTGGTTGACGATCGGCTACCGAATATTCAGCCAGGAAGGACCCGGTGCGCTGCACATTGAACGCCTGGCAAAACAGCTGGGCAAGAGTAAATCTTCCTTTTACCACCATTTTTCCGATCGAGAGATCTTCATTTCCAAGCTTCTCGATTTACACTTTAACCGAGCAGTTGCCATCGCTGTTAAGGAAAAGGATTGCGAGAATGCAGAGGGTTTAATTAGCATTCTCCTGGAGCACCGTCAGGATATGTTCTTTCACCGTGCGTTACGGTACCACGCCAAAGAAGAAATGTTTGCTAAATGCATCGAGGCCGTTGATGACGTTACCACCACCGCCGTTAGCGGTGTATGGGCTCGAATCACCGGCCTTGAAATGAATTCATTTCTGGCTACCCGGCTATACCAGCTCCAGGTAGATAGCTTTTTCCTGCGCCTGGACTCCGAAGACTTTACCGCTCGCTGGTTAGCGGCCTACTTTAAAGAAGTAGCGCAGATGGTACTGGAGATACGACGGCTGTCTGCTTAGTCCCAGTAGAATAAGTAGGGCTTATATACCTGAATTATAGTATTTTGGGTATAGCTGTGGAAGGTAGAAGAGAATAATTAGACGCTACCGTCTAATCAGCACTACTTACCGGCCTGATCTTGCGGATAAATTAATCCATAACAATGAAAAGTGCTGCTACTTTTACTTCAACTCCTTTTTTTCGCACGCCTACTGGTCACCGATTTTGGTTAAGAATATCGGCAATCGTTATTGGATCATTCGGTCCGATTTTTATGCTTGGAGCCTGGCTACCTACGGCCGAGGCAGCCCGCTGGTCGCTGGACCTACTGTCATGGCCACTCGATGGAGACACTCGGTACACAGACCCGGACACTCGGTTTCTCTCTGCGCTTACCGGCGGGTTCTTAATGGGCTGGGGAATGATGGTTTGGGGCATTTCCCGGTGGGTGCCCAACGAAGGGCTCAATGCTGCACGTAGGAGCCTGGTCCTTGGGTTTCTGGCGTGGTTTATAACGGATAGTGTGGGCTCCGTGCTAGCCGGAGCAGCATCTAATGTTGGGTTCAACATCTTGATCCTACTGATTGGAGTAGGGCCGCTTTGGTGGAGGGCTCGTGTCTAGAGTTAAATACTCTAGGGGAATCGTGGACTTTCTCCTGGCAGTCAATTTCCCCGTCTGCAATCCCGTCAAGTCGAAAGCGAAATCGTCAGCGTATGCCGTTCGTATCAAGAAGGTATTTCCGACACGGCGGCGACCAATCACGGCGACCATCTCGGGTTGGTCGGATTCTAAGTCTTGCTGGAGAATAACCAAAGGCTGCTCTCTACCAATGAACTGATGCATGACTCATACTTCCCGCCAATTATAACTCCATATCTGGCGTAAAGTCCTTTCCAGACCCCACTTCCCGCCAATTATAGCACCAAAACTAACGTGAACCCACCAACGACAACCCCCGCGTAACCTCCCGAATCACCCCCTTCCGCGCCGGGTCGTAGATCCAATTGGTATCAAAACGGCCGAGGAGGTCGCCGTTGGCCTCCGTGCTGAGGGCGAGGCTGTGGAATTCGGTATTCTTATTCTGCTGGAAGTAGGCCACCTCGTTCAGGACGTCCTGGTCGATCTTGTACATCACGAAGTCGGAGATCATGAGCACGTCCGCATCCTCGTAGTCGTGGGACTTTAGTTGGCGGAGGGCTTCGTAGAGCGCGAGCGTCGCGTCCGTCCCGCCGTAGAAGGACATTTGGAGGAACTTGGCCAACTCATCGATGCTGTTGGCGATATCGTAGAGGTCGATGGTTTGAATGCCGGTACTGAAGTTGATCAGGTAGGCCCGCCGGCTGGAGTTGATGGCCATCTTCAGGATGCCCAAGGTCAGCACTTTGGCGATCTCTTCGGGGCGGCCCATCATGGATTGCGAGGTGTCCACGCAAACGATGAACGGACCCTTCTCACGCTGCTTTACGCGCTGGTGGACTTCCATAATCTGGTCCTCACTCCGCACCAATTTCCGGTCTTCGTAGCGAAGGGTGATCAGACGTTCATCGGCGAATTTCTTCAGGAAGGCCGTCTCCGTTGCCGCGTCGCTCAATAGTGCGGTTTCGGAACTGAGGAGGTGATTCAGGTCATTGGATTCCCGCACGCCTACAATCTCGGTTTTGGCCAGTTCGTCCGTTACCCATTCCTGGCGGACGATCGTTTTCTCGAAGGTCTCCTCCTCAATCTCGATCTCGGCTTCCCGCAATTGGCCCAACAAATCGGCGAGGCGGCGGAGGGATTCTTCGTCGGCCAGTAGGTCATTGTATTGTGCCAGGGCATCGAAGCTGGTGGATTGCCAGAGGTCGCGGCTCATGTCCCACCCCAGGTAGTCGGTAAAGGGGTTGATGATGGACTTTAGCCGGCGGTATTCCTCCACCTTATTGGTGAGGAGATCCACGAAGTTTTCCTTCGCTTCGCTGAATTTTTGGAGTTGGTAGGCCAGGATCTTCGCCTGGAGGAGGGCATCCCACTGCCCCAACAGATCGGTCAGGATGCGTTCGAAGTTTTGGCGGTCTTCGGCCGTCCACTCCGTCACCTCCTTTTCGAAATAAGTATCCAGCCGATTGCGGTAGAACTCAACGTCCAGTTCTTCCCTGGTATAAAAAGTGGTGAGGTTTTGCAGCAGATACGGGTAGCGCGTACTGAAGGCTTTCACTGGCGTGACGCTCCAACCGGATAGTAGGTCCACCTCCTTCACGTAGGGGTGCTTACTCTCCACTTTCGCAAAGGTCTTTTTAATCCAGTAAAGCGTATCCAGCACGATCTGCTGGGTGATGCTTTCGTTGTCCTTACAGACAAACAGCAGTTGGTCAATAGCAAACACTTCGTCTAGGGCGCGGACAAAGTAGCGGGCGTACTGGTCGTTGAGCTCCTCCCCTTCGTAGTCGCGACCCGTCACCTTGGCGCGTAGGTACTCTACGAGGTAGCGGCGGGTGCGCCGGTCCAGGAGTTGGCCGAATTCGATGAAGCGTTGGTATTCTTGTTCTAGGAGGGAGATTATTGGGGGACTTTGGAGGTTAGATTTTGGATTTTAGAGTCGGTGTGTTTTCGACAAGAGGGAAAAGGAGATAAGGGAGGATAGGGAGTTTGCTCCTGCGGAGCTTTCATCTCTTTCTTCTCTACCGTCTTAAACTTCTTTGCGAAACCTGAGGAGCTTTGTAAAACCTTGCTGCGCATATTTCGCAAAGATGAATAAGGAGATTGAGGCGAATGAGAAGATGCCACGCGAGTTTCTTCTCAATCCTCTCTACCGCCTTAAACTCCTTTGCGAAGCCTGAGGAGCATTGCAAAACCTTGCTGCGCATATTTCGCAAAGATGTCCAAGGAGTTTAAGGCGAATGAGAAGAGGCCATGCGTACTTAACTCCAATCTTCCGTAAAGGTTAGCGCTTCTTCTGAAAGTTTACCTTTAGCGCCATAGGGCCGGCTATTCTACTCATTCCGAATTTTGCACCCGCGGCAGCGCCCAAATGGCAGAACAGCGGAAACCAATTATCTTCAAGGCTCATAGATTACACCCATGTTTAGACCTTTACTACTTGGCTTTTTGGCCTCACTACTGTTTACTTCCTGCAGCGAAAAGCCCATCGTCGACGAAGGCAATGACGAACCCGCCTACTCCGGCAACCCCATTTTCGAGGGCTGGTACGCGGACCCCGAAGGCATCCGTTTCGGCGATGAATACTGGATCTTTCCTACATATTCGGACGACTTCGACAAGCAACTCCATTTTGATGCCTTTTCCTCAACCGATCTGGTGAATTGGGAGAAACACCCGAACGTGCTGGACACGACGATCGTGCCGTGGGTGAAGCAAGCCTTGTGGGCACCTTCGGTTATTGAACATAAGGGAAAGTATTACTTATTCTTCGGCGCGAACGATATCCAAAACCCGGAGCGACCTGGGTACCGGCCGGAATATGATAAATATAAGGATGGGGGGATTGGCGTAGCCGTTGCCGACCAACCCGGCGGGCCTTACGTAGATCACCTCGGTGGGCCGCTAGTGGATAAATTTTATAATATGGCCCAGCCCATCGATCAGTTCGTTTATCGAGATGATGATGGTACGGTCTACTTCTTCTACGGCGGTTGGGGCCGGTGTAACCTCGGGCGATTGAATGATGACTTTACCGGATTTATTCCCTGGGAGGATGGCGAATTATTTCATGAAATTACCCAGGAAGGCTACGTGGAAGGGCCCTTCATGTTTAAGCGCAATGGTATCTATTATTTTATGTGGAGTGAAGGTGGCTGGACGAACGGCAGCTACAAAGTGGCCTACGCCACGGCGCCCGCCGTCACCGGACCCTACACCCGCCGGGGCACGATTTTGGAAAGCCAGGAAGGCATTGCGACCGGCGCTGGCCACCATTCGGTCATCAAAGTAAAAGATGAGGACCGCTACCTGATGGTCTACCACCGCCGCCCCATCCCCAACGAGGACCGCGACCACCGGGTGACCTGCCTGGACGAAATGTACTTTAATGCGGACGGGACGATCAAACCCGTCGTGATGACCTTCGAAGGCGTTCGGGGGATCTGACAGCGATAGGTTTGCAGGCTTCGGGGTCTTGACATTATGCTGAACATTGCTAACGCCGGCGGCTTTAACTTGCGCGACTGCCCCAAGCCCCGCCTCCGCCCATGCTACTATCCCTGCACGACCGCCTGAAAAAGGACATTTTATCGCTGGATTACGACGATTTCGTCCACCTCGTCGCCATCATGCTGCAGGGTTACGAAGTGAGTATTTACGATCTATTTCAGACAGCTTTTGTCGTCACTGGCCAGCGTAGTTCGAGCTATACGGAACGGTCGGTGGAGAAGCTATTAAAGCGAGAATTGGTCTACACGACTTGGCGCACCGTGGCCATTTCGGCGCAGTACCGCGTGCCTACCGTATTCGCCGCTCAGCAGTTGCGGCCGGGGCATTTGAAGGCTTTGATTGCGCAAGTGAACCAGCAACGCTCCTTCCCTTCGGGCGATTCACCGCACAGCCGGATGGGCCGCCGGTATGCGGATATCGGTCTGCGGGCCATCCATAAAATTCTGTTGGATAAGTCGCGTGAATTCCGCTCGCTCTACCGCGAGCTCGAGCAACAGACGCCGTACCTGATGTACGAGCGCACGGGCGCGCTCTCCCGCGTAGATGCCGTGCTGGGCACCATCGACTGGCCATTTTGGGACGAGCGGGACGCGGTCTTCCAGGAATTAACCTGGATATCCATTCAAAAAAATTACCGCAACTGGGATGAAGCCACGGCGCAGCGCATGGAGGTTGGGTTTCAGCGCCTTTTCGTCGGGAACCAGCGGCTGCCGGAAATTGCCAGGGCTGGCTTGGTCCTGGCCTGGGGACACTTCCGTGAGCGTACTGATTTATTTAGTGGCGACGACGGTCTGCAATTTTTAGCCGCCATCACCTCGGGCCGCCAACCCGACGCCTTTTCGGTAGAAAGTATTAATCCTACCGGCACCCAATCCGTAGGTTTCGTGGCCGCAGCGCAGCTACTTTATCTATATGGTAAAAAATTAATTGATGCAACTACGCTTTCCACTACGGCGAATACTTTTAAATACAGCAACTACCCTATTTTAGTTAATTGCATCATTGCGCTATCACTCGTTGAAAACGAGCGCCCGGTAGAAGGCGAAAATTTATACGAAGCCCAATTAAAAAGTGATATCCGCCACCCGCTCGATTGGCTCATTGCGCTGCTCTGCGCCGGGTGGATGGGGTACAAACTGCGTACTTCCCAACTCAGCCCCCTCCTTACCATCCTGGAAGCGGGTGAATTTGATAACGTCCCCTGGCTACACGGCGAGATCCTCTTTGCCCTGCGCGCTGTTTCTCCGGCGACCTTCACGGCTCACCAAACTAAGATCGGGGCGCTGACGCAGGTGCCAGCTGAGTCGGGACTTTACGGACTCCTCCCCCAAAAACCAACCTGGGCCTATACCTTAAGACAGCTCCAAAAAGCAACCGCCGCCAGCGCCACCGAAGCGACGGACCCCGAGTTCCGGACCATCTGGATCGTCGATTTCGACAACCAGGAAGTGATGTGCAAGGAACAAAAAATGGGCAAGAAAGGCTGGAGCAAGGGCCGCCGCGTAAAGTGGATGGAACTCATCAACCCCAAAGCCAGCGCCAACCTGGAAGAAGCCGACCAACGCGCCGTGCAGGGCATCTCCATGACGGACGGCCGCATCGTGAGAGCCGGAGGCTACTATTCCGAGGATATGCTCCACGCCAGCTTCGGCCGCATCCTCTACGAAATTGCGGACCACCCCCGCATCTACCTAGGCGACAAACAACGAATCCCCCTCGAACTGAAACGGGCTGAAGCGGAACTGCAAGTCTCCGAAACCGCCGCCGGCCTCAAACTGAGTTTTGACCCACCCGTAGAGCGCGCCGGCTACGTCTGGCGGAAGGATACCCCTACCCGCTACAAAGTGTACCACCTGACGGAAGAACAAGCCCAGATCGCTTTCTCAGTCGGCGAAGGCGTGGAGATCCCCAATACGGAGCGGGATAAAGTGGAGACCGTCGTCGAACAAATCCGCCCCCGCATTCACGTGCAGTCAACGCTGGACCTCATCGACGAAGATCTGGAATCCATCAGCGGTAGTACTAAGCCCTGCTTTCACCTGCTGCCCTTCGGGGAAGGGTACAAAGTGGAACTTTACGTAAAGCCCGTCCCGGAACATTCCATCTACTTTAAACCGGGTGATGGTTTGCCGCGGTCCATCGTCGTCCTGGAAGAAGGCCGTCGCTTGCTGGAACGCAACCTCGAAGAAGAGCGCAACGAAGCCGCAGAGGCCATCCTTAGTTGCCCCACCCTGGCGCGGACGCCGCAGGACAATTACGAATGGGCGATCGGTGAAACCCAAACCGCCCTCCGCATCCTCCTCGAACTGCGCAAACTCGTGCAGGACGATCTCATTTACATCGAACACCCGAAGGGCGAAAAACTGAAGATCGTGGCTCAGGCCGGACAGGACACCCTTGCCCTCAAAGTCGGCAAGAGCCGCGATTGGTTTGAGGTGGATGGGCAACTGACCGTCAACGAAGAACGGGTGGCGAGCCTCCAATCTTTGCTTGAGCACCTTAAAGAACAGCGGGAAAACCCCTTCATCGAATTGGGCGAAGGCGAATTCCTCGCCATCACGGATGAGCTGCGCGATAAAGTCCTAGAAATGGAAGGCCTCCTCCACCAACGGGGCAAAGGACTACAACTTCCCACCCTCGCGGCGGGTGCCTTCGACGCTATCGCCGAGGACCTCGAGGACGTAGAGTTCGACGACAACTGGCGGGGTGCCCTCGACCGGATTAAACTGGCCGAAAGCATCCGCCCCCGCGTGCCCCGCAACTTCAATGCGGAACTGCGCGACTACCAGGTAGAAGGCTACAAGTGGATGATGCGCCTCGCCGAATGGGGCGTCGGTGGCTGCCTGGCTGATGACATGGGCCTGGGTAAAACCGTCCAGTCACTCGCCATGCTGACTGCCAGGGCGGATAAGGGGCCGGCACTCGTCATTGCCCCGGCCTCCGTTACCCGTAACTGGGCCAGGGAAACGGAAAAGTTTGCCCCGGCGCTGCTGCCCGTTCTCATCGCCTCCCGCACCGACGCCCAGCACCTGTCGGACCTTGGGAATGGCGACCTGGCGCTGGTCAGCTACGGGCTACTCCCATTCATCGGGGAAGAATTGGAAGCCAAGGAGTGGGCCACGATCGTCATCGACGAAGCCCAGGCCATCAAAAATGCAGTGACCAAACGCGCTAAAATTGTGCAAAACCTGAGTGCCGACTTCAAACTGGCCACCACCGGTACGCCGATTGAGAATCATTTAGGTGAATTGTGGAGCCTCTTCCGTTTCCTCAACCCCGGCCTACTCGGAGGGAAGAAAGCGTTTAACGAAAAGTACAACCGCCCCATCGCGGTACACGGCGACGAACAGATGCGGGAGGCGCTGAAACGCCTGGTGCAACCCTTTATTCTGCGCCGTCGTAAGGATGAAGTCCTTACTGAACTGCCGCCCAAAACGGAGATCATTCTCGAGGTAGCCCTCAGCGAGGAAGAGACGGCACTCTACGAAGCCATGCGCCGCCAGGCCCTCAAAGAAATTGCGGAAGCCGGCGAGCAGGAACGGCGGTTCAAGGTCCTCGCTCAACTCACCAAACTGCGGCAGGCGGCGTGCCACCCCCGGCTCGTCCGCCCAACTTCCAAGATCGGTTCCGCCAAGCTGGAGCTGGTCGGAGAAACCATCCTGGAGATCCTAGATAATGGCCACAAGGCTCTCATTTTTTCTCAGTTCGTCAAGCACCTGAAAATTGTCGAAAATTGGGTCAAAGGCCAGGGCATCGCCTACCAATACCTCGACGGATCGACGCCGGGCAAGCAGCGGGAGACCGCCGTCAATAAATTCCAGGCCGGCGAGGGCGATGTATTTCTCATCAGCCTTAAGGCGGGCGGCACGGGCCTCAACCTCACTGAAGCCGACTACGTCCTCCATCTCGACCCCTGGTGGAACCCGGCCGCCGAAGACCAGGCCAGCGACCGCGCCCATCGCATCGGCCAGCAACGCCCGGTGACGGTTTACCGCTTCGTCAGCCAGGGCACGATCGAGGAGCAGATCATTGCTCTCCACTCAGAAAAAAGGGACCTTGCGGACCAAATTTTGTCCGGCACCGGGAACGCGGGTAAACTTGGGGTGGATGAGATTTTGACCTTGATTGCGGAGGGGTAAAGGTTTTCGACAAGAAGCCAAAGAGGGGAAAGAGGAATAAGAAGTTTGCTTCCGGGCCATGCCCCTTATCCTTCTTTTCCTCCTTATTCCCCTTGTCGAAAACTATCACGTGCAGCGTCTACTTACCTTTCCAACGAAAATCAGCCCATGACCATCAACGCCACCACCGCCACCGCCAAAGAACTCTACCGCATCATGTCCACCGCCGTTATTTTGACCTTGATTGCGGAGGGGTAAAGGTTTTCGACAAGAAGCTAAAGAGGGAAAAGAGGAATAAGAAGTTTGCTTCCGGGCCATGCCCCTTATCCTTCTTTTCCTCCTTATTCCCCTTGTCGAAAACTATCACGGGCAGCGTCTACTTACCTTTCCAACGAAAATCAGCCCATGACCATCAACGCCACCACCGCTACCGCCAAAGAACTCTACCGCATCATGTCCACCGCCGTCGCGCCGCGGCCCATTTGCTTTGCGAGCACGGTCAGTGCGGCGGGTGCGGTCAACCTCAGCCCCTACAGTTTTTTCAACGTCATGAGCGTCAATCCCCCCATCCTCGGCTTTGCCGTTACGCGGCGGGGGGCGGATAATTCTACCAAGGATACGCTCAATAATGTCCTGGAAGTCCCGGAGGTCTGCATCAACATCGTCGAGCACCGTTACGTCGAGCAGATGTCGCTAGCCAGCACTCAGTATCCACCCGGCGTCAACGAGTTTGAGAAGGCGGCGCTGTCGCAGGTGCCAAGTGAAGGGATCAGGCCGCCCCGGCTGGGGGAAGCCTCCATCAGCTTTGAATGTACCGTAGACCAAGTAATCGCCCTCGGTGACGGACCGATCGCCGGCAACCTGGTACTAGCCAGAATAAAGACCATCCACCTGGCCGATGACATCCTCGGTAATGACGGCAAAGTGGACAGCGAAAAGCTGGACCTGGTCGGCAGGATGGGCGGCAACCATTACGTCCGCGCGACGGAGGCGGCGAAGTTCCTCGTCGCTAAACCCACCGGCCAGCCCGGCCTGGGCATCGACGGATTACCGGAACGCGTCCGCTTCAGTGAAGAACTATCTGGGAATGAGCTCGGCAGACTGGGTAACCTCACCACCCTTCCAACGCCGGAGGAGCTGGCTGCCACCCGTGAAGAAGCCCGCGTGCAGTACGCTTTACTTGATGGGGAGGAGGCATTGGTTACTTTAGCGAAGGAGAGCTTGGCGGTGGGGGATACGGAATTTGCTTTGCGGGTTTTGTTGGTGGAGTGATTAGCAAAGAAGTCTAATTCTCATCCAACTTCAATTTGAAAGTAATTAATTGATATATCATGAAATACCCACACGCTACTGATCCCAATAAAGTGGGCACTTATCCTGCATCAGTGAAGTCTGGTGGGGGTTATGTGTGGGATACAGTCTTGGAATACAGAGTATGGCTTCATCCAGAATTAGGGGCAGAGGATATTTTTGACGGTGATGATTACTTCTACGCATTTGAAAGCCACAAAGAGGCACTGAAATTTTCGTCTTCCGTAAAGGGTACCGAACAGCCTTTAGTACTAGTTTTTCAACAAGAATACATTGACGAACCCGAGCCGGAAACCTATCAGCTTGTTAGACAAGAAAGGATTACAGAATGGGATCCTGCGTGGTTATCGAGAAGCAAAAGAGATGAAAAAACGGTAACCCTATTTTTTGAGAATCCAATTCCTGACAGATTAGACCTGCTCCGACAATAGCGGTATTTACTTAATTTTTCATCCTTTACGTGACTCTTCCACAAACCAACTCGCATACTTAGGGTAAGCCGCCGCAATCCGTTCAATCGTATCCTCTCGCTGCGCCGGGTCGAGGTCTTTAATCTTCTTGGCGGGGATGCCGGCGTAGACGGAATTGGCTTCGCAGTGCATACCCGCCGGCACCACCGCCCCGGCTCCGATGATGACGTTGGACTCAATCACCGCCCCATCCATAATGATCGCACCCATCCCAATCAGGACGCTATCGTGGATGGTACACCCGTGTACGCAGGCCCGGTGGCCGATGCTCACGTCATTTCCAATCGTCGTTCCAGCCCGTTCGTAGGTGCCGTGGATGATTACTCCATCCTGAATGTTGACGCGGTCGCCACAAGTGATGTGGTTAACGTCTCCACGAACCACGGCGTTAAACCATACCGAGCAGTCATCACCCAGGGTTACTTCTCCAATGATGGTGGCAGTTTGGGCCAGAAAAGTGCGGGCACCAATTAAAGGATCGTGACCGCGGACGGGGATGAAGAGAGCCATGGGTGTATAGTCTTTAGTCTGTAGTTTATAGTCTGTAGTCTTCGGTCATCAGCCTGTTGATCTCAGGTTCTCCAGGCGGCCTCAAATCCGAGCGCAGCGACCATTTAAGGTTCCTGGAGCGGCCGGTTTTTAGTCTATAGTCTGCAGTCTATAGTCTGTAGTTTCCGAGTCCACTCCGTCCGCCAAAGACAAGTTTGGCTCAAGGTACGAGTGAAAGCGTGCATCTTATCACCACGCTTTTTGTAGAATCTCGAAGCCGTCGCCGACTAACCGTTTGTTGCCTCAACACTTCTCTTTGTGCTTTGGGCAACCATTCGCTAGATCGTTCATCAGGGGAAAAAACAACCGAACCGTGTTGCCCAGATTACGCTACCTACTGCTATTATTGGTTTTGACGCCGTTCGCCACGATGACGGCCCAAACCGAGGCGGAACTTCTACAGTACGCCGCTACCTTCCCCCCCATGCCCCGCGGCGCTACGCAACTAGCCACCGTGACGACTTCGGAAGATGACCTCTTCACCACCTCCGCCGGCTCGCCCGCCAGCGACCTGGAGTGGTGCGTTTTTGATTCCGACTATATGGACGGAGAGACGGATGGCTACGATACTTTTTACCCCGTGGACCCCTCCGAAGATTTCCCCGGTCAGGACCGGGTGAAGATCGTTGAGACCGTTAGCCAACTACAGACCTCCGAGACCTACGGTGGGGCCAATGGTTCCCGCATCGTTCTGGGCATTGCCGAAAAACCCTTCCCCTTCTTTTACCGGGGTGACGATGGCATCGATAATGATTACTACGTTATCCAGCACTTCGACTACCGCAACGGCCACATCCAACTTAGTGGTGAGGCGAGCGATTACCGCTTGGTTCAGGCCTCCGCAGCCGACGGGGTGCGTACCCCCGGTTGGTACCTTTTTTATACGGCCGACGGTGAAATTGACCTGATCGCCTTTATCCACAACTGTGACGACCCAGCTGCTGACCAACCGGCGCAGTTGGCGGCTGCTTTTTGTAATGCCGGTCGCCAGCTGAGTTTGACCAATCCGGTACAGTTTCGGTTCGCTACACCCGTCTCCGCAACGCCGGAATTCCCCATTGCCGTGGGGGCACAAATTGGTGGGGCAGGCAAGGAGGTCATTAGCGGCTCCTGTACTGACCCCTCCGGTAACGTATTCGTCTTTGGCCTGACGGATAGTGACCTTGATCCCACCTCCGTAAAAGTGCGTAACGAATTTTTCGTCGCGAAGATGAATGAAGATGGTACCGTAGCCTGGACCACCGAATTCCCCGCCAGCGAAAGCAGCCTGATCTTCGACGCTACGGCAGATGACGACTACGTTTACGCCGCAGGCCGCACTTTTGGGAACCTTCCCGGATTTACCAACGCTGGGCGCTGGGATGGCATCATTCTCAAGATCGACAACCAAACCGGAGAGGTAGTGGACTGGACGCAGTTTGGCACTTCCGTCATTGATGGCTTTGGTAACATCACTTTGGACGACGCCGGGAACCTCTTCGTATCCGGCGCCGGTGCTCCCCAGGTCTTGATGGGCATTGGTGATCCTTATTTCCTCGTTGCCAAGTTCGATGCTGCTACCCTTGATCTGATTTGGGAGAGCCCCGAAACCGTCCTCCCTAATACCCAACGGGCCGCCGAAAGCTGGGGCGGTATCACCTACCTTCCCGGGGCAACGCCGGGGAATGGCAAGCTCCTACTGGGCGGTTGGTTCATCGATAATACGGCCGGCCCGGTCGGCGCTCAGGGTTTCCTGGCCCTCTACGATCAACTGGGTGGCAACGGCCCCCGACGGATCGAAACGGCCACCATCGGGAGCCCCGGTTTCCGAGCGGACTGGGTCTGGGGCAGTACGGCCGACGCTGACGGCAATATTTACGCCGCTGGGTACACGACCGGCAACCTGGCCGGCGCTCCAGGTGGGGAAGGCGACGCCTTTATTGTTAAGTATAATCCCGATTTAGGGAACCCCCGCTTCGTCCAAATCGGATCGGACAAATCCGAACGCTTCCGCTCCATTGAAATAGATGATCTTGGGAATATCTTCGTCAGTGGCCACACCTACGGCGACCTGGCTGGCACCAATTTGGACGACAGTGGACTTACCGCGGACGTCGTCATTTACAAGTTCGATTCCGACCTTCAGGAACTGGAGCGCCGGCAATTCGGTACCGACCGTGAAGAACGCGGTTTCCTCTCCCTCTTTGCCGACCGCGTCTACGTAGGCGGAATGACCGAAGGCAGTATGCGCGACGGTAATCTTGGTAGTTTCGACGCCTTTATCGTTACCCTTTCCACTGATGACCTCACCACGGTAGAAGACATCACGCTAAATATTGGTGAGGAGGTAAGCCTGAACGATGAGGAAGATCCGGTTGCGACTCCGCTAAAAGCCTTCCCCAACCCCAGTTCGGGCGCATATCAACTCGGCGCCTTCCCCTACCGGATCGCCACCCTCGAAGCCATCAGTTTTACGGGCACCGCCGCGCGCCGCTTTTCCGGCTTCGATCTGACCAATTTCGACCTCTCCGGTCTGACCCCGGGCATCTACCAGATTAAAGCTACCACGGACCGCGGCAAAGTATTTTTCACCAAAGTGATGCTGCGCTAAAGAACTGCCTCTTGTTCAAAGAAGTAGCAGATTATCCCAAATACTGAGGTAGCAAGCCCGACTAAGCTACTACCCGACTACCCGACTAAAATACTACCAGACTAAATCACGCTACCTCAAAACCCCGCGCCGCTTCCAAAACCGCAAACCAGTCCTGCCGGTCCAAATCAATTGCCAGGGCAGACTTAGCTTCGATCAAGCGCTCCGCTTTGGTGGTGCCGACTACGGGGACGAGGCCAGCCGGATGCTTCAGTAGCCAGGCCAGCAGGATGACGTTCTCCGATACGCCGTACTTCTCGCCCAGGGTCTTGACCATATCGCGAAGACGGAGCACATTGGTGCCTTCCCCTTTGAAGTAGGCATTACCGCCAATGGGGCTCCAGATCATGGGTTTAACTTGCTTCCGCAGTAACTCATCAAAGGTGCCATCGAATAATAGGTCCGGGTGCAAAGGATTACACTCCACCTGGTTCGTGACGAGTGGAAAACAATCATTGATCAGGTCAAACTGCGCCGTCGTGAAATTGCTCACGCCGAAGTGGCGGACCTTTCCCGCGTCCTTCAGCTCCTGAAAGGCTTCTCCAACTTCGGCCGGATCCATGAGTGGATCGGGGCGGTGGATCAGGAAGAGGTCCAGGTAGTCCGTCCGCAAATTTTGGAGGGATCGTTCCGCGCTCTCGATGATGTAGGTTTTGCTCGTGTCGTAGCTCTTGATACGGTTTTCCGGCCGGCGGTGGGTCGTCATCCGAATGCCACACTTTGAGACAAGCTGGATCTGCTGGCGCACGCCGGGACTGAGTTCGGAAAGCGCTTCCCCGAAATCCGATTCGTTGGAGTAGTGCCCGTAGATATCCGCGTGGTCGAAGGTCGTGATGCCGTTTTCGAGGCAGGTCATGATGAGTTCCGCCATTTGGTGGGCGGAGTGTTCAGCGCCCCATTCTCCCCAGGTCATGGTTCCGGCGACGATGCGGGAGATGATAGGGCCGGCGGGGGCGAGTTGGATCTGGTCAGCGTGCATAGGTTGGCAAGATAGACAGCCCACGGATTCCTGCAACGGATTTGCCATCGCAATACCGATATTGTTGCCCCAATCAGCCAACCCATGAAATACTTCTCCCTTGCCATTGCCGTTCTCTTCAGTCTCGCAGCCTACTGGCAACTGAACGACCCGGACCCCGGGCAGTGGGTAGCCGTCTACGGCATGGTGGCTTACGTTTCCGTTCGCTACTTTTTTGGTGGATTGCGGCCCATCGTAGCCTTGTTACCGGCCGTGGCCATCTTCGTTTGGTGGTGTACCTACATCCCTGCCTTCGCCGATTGGGTAAGCCAGGGGATGCCCACCATCACCGGTTCAATGAAGGCGGAGAACGAATACATCGAGTTGACGCGAGAATTTTTGGGTCTATTACTGGCTTGGGTTGCACTAGCCACCTACGCTTATCTTTCTCGTCCGGGACGCACCAAGGATGCCTCCCTGCTCGACGCAGCCTGAGGGGAACACCGGCCGGCGGCACCGCGTTAGCCCAGTAAATCAACGTTCCCCATGCCCAGTAGAACCGAAGAACTTCGCCCGGTGATCAAACGCGACGATCGCCTGCTCCTGAAAGTCGTCATCGGTTTATTCCTCACCTACGCCATCCTGGCCATCATCGTCGTTTCCGCTGGCCTGGACCGCTGGACGACGCTCGACCGAACCTTTACGCTCGCCCTACAACGAGCTTCCTCCCCCACTATGGACGCCATCATGGAGTTCATCAGTTGGTGGGCATCCGTCCCCGGTGCCTGCATCGTGATCCTCGGTATGGGCTTACTCTTCGCCCTCCGCAAGCGATGGGTTGAAGTAGGGTTTATGTTCCTTCCGTTGCTAGTCGTCCCCATTGTTTCGGTCGTTAAGCGCCTCTTCAATCGGGCCCGCCCCACGGCGGATACCGTCCGGGTAATCCGTGATTTCAACCACGAGAGTTTTCCCAGTGGCCACGTCGTTTTCTACGTCGTCCTGTTCGGCTTGGTGACCTATTTGCTATACCGCCACTGGCGCATCTCCAACTGGCTGCGTTTCCCCATCATCGCTTTCAGCATCTTCCTCATCGCTACGGTGCCCTTTTCCCGGATGTACCTCGGTGCCCACTGGTTCACGGACGTTACGGCGGGTTTTGTGCTGGGGGCGATGCTGCTGATTGGGTTGGTGGTTTGGTATAATCGAGTTTTGCGGAATAGGAATAAGGGCGCTGCCGCGGGTGCGGTGTGAAGGGGGGGGTACTGTACCTCGTCGGACGAATTCCGCGAAGCGGTTCGTCCGACGAGTGAAATACGCTGACATTGTAGTCCCCTGCATCCGAATGCAATTGTGAAAGCATTTGGGATTCATGAATTTAAACCATAGTGCTTTCCACTCGTCAGACGAAAATTTGCCTGCGCTATCGCTTGAGGCAAATTGATTCGTCGGACGAGGTTTTGCCGGGCGACCACCCCCGCTCTTCCATCCCCAGAAACCTCGCACCTGCGTCAGCGCCCAAATAATCCACGAAAACCAGTTGGCTAGCGCAACCTTACGTAGCTTTGCTCGCCCAATTGAAAAGTATGAAGACTTCCGCCCAGATTCGCCAGGATTTCCTGGACTTTTTCCGCAGCAAAGAACACAAGATCGTGCCCTCCGCACCCATCGTGAATAAGGACGACCCGAGCCTGATGTTTACCAACGCGGGGATGAACCAATTCAAGGATTTCTTCCTGGGTGATAAGACCCCGGACCGGCGGCGGATCGCCGATACGCAGAAGTGTATGCGCGTCTCCGGCAAGCACAATGACTTGGAGGACGTGGGCCGCGACGGTACCCACCACACCATGTTCGAGATGCTGGGCAACTGGTCGATTGGCGACTATTTCAAGCCCGAAGCAATTGCCTGGAGCTTTGAATTCCTGACCGAAAAAATGGGTATCGACCCGGAACGTCTCTACGCCACCGTCTTCGAAGGCGCCCCCGACGAAGGCGTGCCCCGCGACGACGAAGCGGACGCCGAGTGGCGCAAAGTGCTGCCCGCCAGCCGCATCCTTGAAGGGAATAAAAAAGATAACTTTTGGGAGATGGGCGACACCGGCCCCTGCGGCCCGTGTACCGAGATCCACTACGACATGCGCCCCGCCGAAGAACGGCTGAAGGTGAATGGCGCCGACCTCGTCAACGTCGACGACTCCGGCGTGGTGGAGATCTGGAACAACGTTTTCATCCAGTTCAACCGCAAGGCCGACGGCAGTCTCGAAAACCTGCCCGAACAGCACGTCGATACCGGAATGGGTTTCGAACGCCTCTGCATGGTGATGCAGGATAAGGAAGCCACCTACGATACGGACGTCTTTACGCCCATCATCGCCGAGATCGAGCGCCTGACCGGCCACACCTACGGAGGTTCTTACGCCGCCGACGCCAAGGCCGACATGGCCACCCGCGTGATCGCCGATCACCTCCGCGCCGTGGCCTTCACCATTGCCGACGGACAGCTACCTGGCTCCGGTGGGGCGGGTTACGTCGTGCGCCGGATTTTGCGCCGGGCCGTTCGTTACGCCTACTCCTTCCTGGACCAGAAGGACCCCTTCATCAACAAATTGATGCCCGTGCTCGTGCGGGAAATGGGCGACGCCTTCCCCGAACTCAAGCAACAGGAAGGGCAGATCACGAAGATCATTGAGAGCGAGGAGAAATCCTTCCTCAACACGCTGGAAAATGGACTCACGCGCTTCGCCGGGCTGGAAGTGAAGAACGGCAAGATCAGCGGTAAGGACGCCTTTGAACTGTACGACACCTTCGGCTTCCCGATCGATCTCACCCAACTCCTCGCTACGGAAGCGGGCCACGAGGTGGACATCGAAGGCTTCGAAGCCGGCCTCGCCGCCCAGAAAGCCCGGGGCCGCGCCGACGCCGCCAAAGTGGTGGGGGACTGGACGGTGCTCTCCGACGAAGACTCAACCTTCATCGGTTACGACTACCTCTCCGACGCCGGCGCCCGCATCACCAAGTACCGGACGGTGGAAGTCAAAAAGAAACCGCAGTACCAAGTGGTCCTGGACCGCACCCCCTTCTACGGTGAAAGCGGTGGGCAGGCCGGGGATACGGGCAGTATCCGCGTGGGTGATGAGACGATCTACGTCGTCGATACCCAGAAGGAAAATGACCTGACCGTCCACACCGTCAACAAATTACCGGAGGACCCAACGGCCGACGTCATCACCCAGGTGGACGAACGGAAGCGTCAGGCGACCAGCGCTAACCACACGGCGGCCCACCTCATTCACGCGGCACTACACCAGGTGCTGGGTAGCCACGCCATCCAGAAGGGGCAGGACGTACAGGCCAAACGAATGCGCTTCGATTTCAGCCACTACGAAGCGATGACGGCCGAGGAGGTCGCCCAAACGGAAAAATTGGTCAACGAAAAAATCCGCCAAAACATCGCGCTGCTGGAGCAACGGGACGTCCCCATCGCCGAGGCCAAAAACTCCGGCGCGATGATGCTCTTCGGCGAGAAGTACGGCGATGCGGTGCGGATCATCACTTTTGATCCTGACTTCAGCTCGGAGTTGTGTGGGGGTACCCACGTCCGCCATACCGGCGAACTGGGTTTCTGTAAGATCACCGCCGAATCCGGGGTTGCCGCGGGCGTCCGCCGCATTGAGGCCGTTACCGGTGAAGGGGCGACGGCTTACGTCAACGAGCGGCTCGCGACCTTGGCGGAGATCCGGGGTTTGGTGAAAGGTTCCAGCAACCCAGTGAAATCCGTAGCCGATCTGCAGGAGGAGAACCGCCAATTGAAAAAGGAGATCGACAAGATGCAGGCCGCCGCGGCGGGAGACATCAAAGGTGACCTCCAGAAGGCTTTTGCGGAAGTCAACGGCATCAACTTCGTAGCCGCCAAGGTGGCGCTGACGGACAAAGCCGCCATCAAAAACCTCGCCTTCCAACTGACGGGAGAGCAGCATAATTCTATCGTCCTCCTGGCCAGCGAGAAGGAAGGTAAGCCATCATTAGCCCTCGCCTTAAGCAAAGATCTCGCAGATAAAGGAGCGTACAACGCCGGCAAGATGATCCGGGGCATCGCCAAGCACATCCGTGGCGGTGGAGGCGGCCAACCCTTCTACGCCGAAGCCGGTGGCGCCGATGCCTCGGGAATCGATGCGGCCCTTGAGGCAGCCCGCGAAGCCGTAGCGAACCCGAGCAAATAATGCGTCGGACCCTGAAGGGGCCCCCGTAGCCCAGCGTCCCAAGGCCAAATAAATGTACTGGACTCTGAAGGAGTCCCCCGTAGCCCAGCGTCCCAAGGCGAAAGGCCGACGACGCTGGGTTTCCCCACCAAGCGAATTTTCGCTACCTTGCCCACCAACCAAAAATTCCCCCACCATGACCTTCGAAGAATTCAAAGCCGGCGTAGAAAAAGCGGGCGCCAAAGCACCTAACCTCGGCAAATCCCTCAAACTCAACCTCGACGAAGGGACCATCCACATCGACATGACGGGCGACAATGGTGCCGTCGTAACCGAGGAGGATAAGGAAGCCGATACCGTTGTTACCACCAACGTCGACACCCTCGACCAACTCCGCACTGGACAGCTTAACCCCATGATGGCGATGATGGGAGGTAAGGTGAAGATCAAGGGCGATATGGGCTTGGCGATGAAATTGCAGGGGTTGCTTAGTTAGTATCGAGTTGCGAGAGACAAGTATCGAGTTACGAGTGGCAAGTATCGAGTTACGAGTGTCGCAACTTGCAACTCGCTACTTGATACTCGCAACTCGTTACTCGCAACTCTACACCCGTTCATATTTCGCCCGCACGAACATAAAAATCCCGTAGGCGAGCAGCCCCGTCCCTACAACCGCGAGGACGGCGTTGCCCCATCCGTCGCCCAGGTATTCGAGGGCGCCCTGGATGCCACGGAACTCTCCGGCGTCATTCTGCATGGCGGCCTGGTAGAGGAAATAGGCGATGATTCCGTAAACGATGGATCGGGCCACGAGACCGATGCGGCCCGTGGTGCGGAAAGCCTCTTCCGTTTCGTCGGAGAGTTGTTGGTCTTTTACGCCTTCCATGTGCTTATCCGCGACGCCGCGGTACACCTGGTAGATGGCTACGCCCACCATGATGGCGGCGATGGCGTAGACGGCGAATTGCCCCCAGCTGTATTCGAGAATTTTGGCGATCATGGTTTCCTTCCCCCCGGTGCTACCGCCGCCGGCGAAAGCCTCCTTGAAGGCAAAGACGGCCAGCACGCCGTAAGCCGTTCCGCTCACGGCCCACCCCACTCGTTTTACGCTTCCCGAGGCATCGTGCCCTTCATTTTCCGTGTCCTTCACGGCGGTGTACCAGCGGTAGCTACAATAGCAAAGCAGCCCCAGCCCGATGGCCGTCAGCAGGATCTGCCCGGCCGGGTTATTTCCTAACCAGGCGATGACGTCCTTGGGGCCGGTGGCACCCCGCGAGATCCCGATCAGGGTAGCCACGGCGAAGAAGCCAATTAGTGAGTACACGACGCCCTTGGCCGTATAGCCCCATTCGAATAAGGTTTGTTGTTTACTTTTTGATAGTCCCATGCTGGATGCTTTTTAAATAAAGCACGATTCCCGCCCCACTAGTTCGTTTCGGGGCTTACGCGTGCGGGCCATTCCTCCAATTTTGGGATTATATAGAGGAATAGGGCGCTGCCGCGGGTGCCAGGTTAAGGGGCAAGAAATCAGGGCGGGGCTCATCCGAAGGACCGACAGGCTTATTTTCGGACCGAAAATCCACAAAATACTGGCCGGCCGACAGCAAGATTGAAAGCAAAAGGAGGATTAGTGCGTTAGACATCCACGCCAGCTTGCTACCTTAAGCCTTACAACACTGCGGACCATGCGCCACCTTTTACTCCTACTCACCTTACTAATCCTCCCCCTAGCCGCCGGGGCGACGCACAACCGGGCGGGAGAGATCATCGTGCGCAAGGCGGGAGACTGCGGTAGCATCAACGATCAGCTAAGGATTGAGGCCACCATCATCACCTATACCGAAACCATCCAAACGGAGGTGGACAGGGATAGCCTGATCATCTCCTGGGGCATCGGCCAGCCTTCGGAGACAATCGCACGGACGGCACGGATCTCGTTGGGGAACGGTATTCAACGCAACGAGTATACGCAAACTCATACTTACAGTGGGCCGGGCACTTATTTCATCAGCTTTCAGGATCAGAACCGTGTGGCCAATGTGCTCAATATTGATGGAGGTTCGTCGGTAAATATTCCCTTTAGCGTTTATACCGTTTACACGCTAATTAATCCTTTATTTGGAGGGTGCAACTCTTCACCGGAGATGACCCAAATCCCCATTGAAAACGCGTGTAGCGGTTCCGTGTGGACGCACAATCCCGGCGCCTTCGACGTAGATGGAGACTCACTCGCATTTGAGTTCACGATTCCGCAACGGGCACCGAATATTCCAATTGCGGACTACGTTTTACCCAATCGCTTTGGCGGCACAACGGGGTCATTAACGATTGACGAAGAGTCCGGACAGATCACCTGGAATACGCCAGTTACTCCCGGAGAATACAACCTTGCCTTCCTCATCAAATCCTTCCGAAACGGCCTCCCGCTGGACACCGTGGTCCGCGATATGCAGATCTTCGTGGAGGAGTGCAGCAACGACCCACCGACGCTGGACATTCCCGTAGAAGAGATCTGCGTAGTGGCGGGTGAACTCATCGAGTTCGACGTAATCGCCGGAGCGCCAATTGAGGACGATCCACAACTCGTACGGTTGGAAGCCAGCGGCCGGCCTTTTGACCTGCCGGATAATCCCGCCACCTTTACGCCAAATGATTCGCTCTATAACGAAGATCCGTTTCAGCGCACTTTCCGGTGGCGACCTACCTGTTCGGAAGTAAGTAATCAGCCGTACTTCGTTGTATTCCGGGCGGAAGATGACTTTTTCCAGCGTTCCAACGTTGGCGACCGTCAGGGTGGTTTGGCGACTCTGAGGTCGGTCTCCATCAAAGTAGTTGCCCCACCACCGGAGGACCTACAGACGGTAGCGGACAACGAATCCGTATTGCTCTCCTGGGAGAAACCTTACGCATGCGAGGACCAGGACAATCCGCGTTTTCGTGGTTTTAGCGTATGGCGGCGCATTGGAAGCAATCCCTTCGTGGTCGACACGTGTGAGACCGGGCTACAGGGGCGCGGCTACACCGAGATCACCGACCAACCGACCATGGAAATGGATAATGGGCGGTACGTGTTTTTAGACCTTGACATTACTCCTGGCCGCACGTATTGTTACCGGGTGGTCGCGGATTTTGGAAGACCCGTCGCAGGTAGCAATGCCTTCTTTGGCCTCCTGGAGTCCATCCCCTCCGAAGAGATCTGCGTCCAATTAGAAAGGGATTTACCGTTACTGACGAAGGTGGACGTCACGGAAACAGATGATTCGGATGGTGAAATCGACGTCTGTTGGGTATTGCCCAATGCCGACGCCCTGGATACTCTCCTGAATGAAGGCCCCTACCGCTACGTCCTTAGCCGCGCGACGGGGCAGACGACAGACCCCGGGAGCTTCTCCCCCATCGCTACCTTTGAAACGGAGTTCTTCGGGGAGGAGGTAGATACTTGCTTCACTGATACGGGCCTGAACACGACCGACGATGCCTATACCTACCGCATCGAATTATTCGTAGCGGTTGAAACCGAGCCAGTTGGCGAACCCCAACCCGGCAGCAGCGTCCGCCTGGAGGGGAGCCCCACGGATGAAGCCAACGTGTTGAATTGGTCCTTCACCGTACCGTGGACGAACTTCAGCTACGACGTACTTCGCCGCGGCCCGGGTGAAGCCGACTTTACGTTGCGGGCGACTACGCAAGAACAAACCTTCCGCGATGAGAACCTGACCAACGGTGAGGAATACTGTTACATCATCCTGGCATCCGGCACCTACAACGTTGAAGGCCTGCCGGAACTACTGCTGAACAATAGCCAGGAGCTGTGTCTGGTCCCGGAGGATAATGTCCCCCCGTGTCCACCGACCCTTTCCATTACCAGCCCTTGTGATCGAGGGGTAGATTGTACGGATGCGAATAACTTGTTTAACACCCTGAATTGGGTGCGGCCAATCGACGTGTGTGGTGATGGTGACGTCGCCGGCTACCGCATCTACTTCGCGGCCGGCCCCGACGCGGAATTCAACCAGATCGTCGAACTCAACGGAGAACGGACGAATACGTACGATGACTTCCCAATGAACGGTATTACCGGTTGCTACGCCATCACAGCCTTCGACCAGAACGGTAACGAAAGCGAGTTCAGCGAGGTGATTTGTGTGACGAATTGCCCAATCTATGATCTCCCCAACACCTTCACCCCGAACGGTGACGGGCAGAACGAAGTATTTGTACCCATCAGCCGTTGTTTTGTGGACCGGGTTGACTTCCAGATCTTCAACCGCTGGGGCCAATTGGTCTTCGAGACGGAGGACCCGGCTTTGAACTGGACCGGCGTTAATCAGTCGGGTGATGCATTAGCTTCGGGGACTTACTACTACGTGGCGACGATCTTTGAAGAGCGGTTGGAGGGGGTTACGGCTTCTTCGGAGCAGTTGTCTGGGTATATTGAATTGATTCGGGGGGAGTGACGGTTTCGACCTGGTTCAGTATCTGATCAACTTCTCTATTTTGGTATGGCTTCGCCATACTTTTTCCGGAAGAAGATTAAGGCGGAAGAGAGGGATAAGAGGAGAGAGTTGGTAGACCATGAGAATTTGGTGCTGACCTAGGTGACTTAACTAGACTCACGGCTTACTGTAACTCCTTCGTTACCTAGCAACAATTGGCGAAAAACAGTCTGATGCGGTCGCGGTAAGTGTTGGCGATGCAATACTTCATGCTATTGCCGTCTACCGTTCCGCTGATCAGTCCGGCGGCCCTGAGTTCCTTTAGGTGGCGGGCGATGGTGGGTTGGGAGAGGTCCATATCCTCGGTGAATTCCCGGCCGATGCAGCAGTTGATGTCCATCAGCTTTTGGAGGATGGCAATGCGGGCGGGGTGGCCCAGTGCCTTGAACAGGGCCGCGTACTGCAGTTGCTCGGCGGTGTAGGCGGGGGTTTTAGTAAGGCCCATTCGGAAGGGATTAATTCCAGATGAAAAAAAGGGGTAGCCTGACAATTCTTTAGCAGCAGCCGCTTCCCGGTTTACAGGTGGATTCCGCTTTGGCTTTCGAGAAACTACTAGCGAGACTCACCATCGTCTTCTTGACTTTTCCGGGGATGATACCGCAGGCGTCCAGGGCAAGGCAGTCTGTTTGTTTGCCGGTGAGTTGAAGGGCGCCGTCGCGGGCTTCCAGACCAAATTTCTGGATGGTGTCCTTCCCCTGATATTCCACCTCCAGCGGGAGGTTGCCGAGGCCTAGTTGGGTCTCCGCCATTTCAATGATCTTCCGCAAGCCGGCTACGGATAGCCGGTGATCTAAGTCATTCGCGACCCAGAGTTGGAGGTTGGCGGTTCGTTCGTCGCGAAGGGTGCCGCCGCAATCGATGAAGCGCTTCGTCACTTCCCCTAATTCCGTGACGTGAAAGTGGGCGGGTACTGGGGTACCGTCCGGCAACAGGATGCTTAGGGTATCGCCGGTAGGTTGGAAGGCTTTGAGTTCGGAAAGGAGCATGGAGATTTAATTTTAGTGGGGTTTGATACTTCGGTGAGTCAGACATCTACAACTCACCACAAAGCTATATAGCAATATTACTATTAACTACCGAGATCTGCAATTGTTGTTGGGGAAACTTTAAAACAGTAGACATCAGTGCCGGGCCCGTGGCCGACAAAACCTGGCTCCCCCTACGGAGGTTATGAAATACTGAACGGCTATATTTGAACGTTCACGTGGTCACCCGTCCGTTGTTGAGTTATTCGACCGATTCATGCGGGCCGGTCTTATTCGCTTTCCAGAATGAAATACGTCTTCCTTTTCGTCGTCCTGTTACCCCTCTGCATGAGTGGGACCGTCCTGGGCCAGGAGGTGGGGAGATCGTCCTTACCCGGCACCCGCGGCAGCGCCCAGCTATTTGAGCAACGGATAGAGCCCGACAAACTGGTGCCGCAAGATCGCTACCCGACCTACCAGGAATACGAGGAATTGATGTACACGCTGGCGCGGACCTACCCCGATCGGTGTGCGCTGGAAAGATGGGGCACCCTACCCTCCGGCAAACAGATTCTGACACTGCGCCTGAGCGAAAATGTGCGCCACCGGCAGGGAAAGCCCCAGGTATTGCTCACCGCCGCGATGCACGGTGACGAACTCGCCGGCTACTGGCTGCTGCTGAATATGGCCGAAAAAATGCTGCGGGGTGACCACGCCTTTTTGCTGGGTGATCTCGAGGTATTCATCAATCCACTGGCCAATCCCGACGGCGCTTACTACTCCAGTGACCAACACCTGCTCAGCAGCCGGCGGGGCAACCGCAACGGCGTGGACCTGAACCGGAACTACCCCGACCCCGACGACGGCGCCCACCCCGATAACCGAACGTACCAGCCGGAAACGGAGATCTTCATGCGGGCCGCCGCCGACCATAGTTTTGACCTCGCGCTCAATATCCACGGTGGCGCGGAGGTGTTTAATTACCCCTGGGATACCTACCGGAACCGCCACCCCGACAACGTTTGGTGGCGCCGCATCAGCCGGGAATTTGCCCAACGTGCGCAAATCAGCAGTGGCCGCGATGGTTACTTTGAGGACCGGCAAAACGGCGTAACGAACGGTCACGATTGGTACCCCATCTCAGGATCCCGCCAGGATTACATGAACTATTACCACCGTTGCCGCGAAGCGACGCTGGAGGTGAGTGACGCCAAACGCTTCCCCGCCGACGACCTTACCCAGCTGTGGGACTACGTAAGTGGCCCCATCTACGGCTACGTGAATGAGGCCCGCAACGGCCTCCACGGCGAGGTGGTGGACGACCTGACCGGTGACCCTATCCCCGCCCGCATCTACATCCCGGGCCACGATAAGGATAACTCCGACGTGTTTGCGGACGGCGATTTTGGTGACTTCCAGCGCTACCTAGCCGACGGCGAATACGAGGTGGAAGTCAGCGCTAAGGGCTATCTGCCCCAACGCCACCGGGTGATCGTCCGGAAAGACCGACGCACGAAGCTTGAAGTGCGAATGCGCCGCCGTAGCGAGATCAGCCGGTAGGCGGCACAACCTGGCATTGAGCGCGCCGAAAACCCCGGCGGGTCGCTGCTCCTGATTACCTTTGCGGGCATCCCGATGCACCGGCCTAACCAGCCACTAAAACCAAGCCAGAGATGTCCAACGCGATCTTCCACATTGACGTGCCCGCCAACGAGCCCGTACTGAATTACGCCCCCGGCAGCCCGGAGCGCGCCAACCTTAAAGCAGCCCTGAAAGCGGCGAAAGCCAAGGCCGTAGAACTACCCGCCTTCATCAACGGCGAGCGCATTCTGGAAGGCGAGAAAGTGAGCGTCCACCCGCCCCACGAACGGGACCACCTCCTTGGTCATTTCTACCGGGGCACGGAGGACCACGTACACCAGGCTATCGATGCCGCGTTGGCCGCCAAGGAATCCTGGGCCGCAACGCCCTGGCACGAACGTGCCGCCGTTTTTCTGCGGGCAGCCGACCTTCTGAGTGGGCCCTTCCGCGCGCGGATGAACGCGGCAACAATGCTCGGCCAGTCCAAAAATGCTTACCAGGCGGAGATCGACGCGGTTGCCGAACTGTGTGACTTCTTCCGCTTCAACGCCTACTTCTACCAGGAGATCATCAAGGAGCAGCCCTTGCACTCCCCCAAACCGACCTGGAATAAGGTGGAGTACCGCCCCCTCGAAGGTTTCGTAGTGGCCATCACGCCCTTCAATTTCACCTCCATCGCGGCGAACCTGCCCGCGGCGCCCGCGCTTTGTGGCAACGTTTGCGTGTGGAAACCCTCCGAAACGCAGATCTACTCCGCCGTCGTGATCATGGAGCTGTTTGAAGCGGCCGGATTGCCCAAGGGCGTCATCAACCTGATCTACACGGACGGGCCGAAGATGGGCGACATCGTCTTCAAACACCGCGAATTTGCCGGTCTTCACTTCACCGGCTCTACCGGTGTCTTCCAGCATTTGTGGAAGGAAATTGGCAACAACATCAGCAGCTACCGGAGCTACCCACGGGTCGTGGGCGAGACGGGTGGTAAGGATTTCATTGCGGTCCACCCCTCTTCCAATCCAGACCAGGTGGCCGTGGCCTGCCTGCGGGGTGCCTTTGAGTTCCAGGGCCAGAAGTGTTCGGCGGCCAGCCGGGCTTACCTGCCTGCTTCGCTGTGGCCCGCCATCAAGGAACGCTTGCTCGCGGACATGAAGACCCTCAAGATGGGCACCGTCGAAGATTTCGGCAACTTCATCAACGCCGTGATCGACGAGCGGGCCTTCGACAAGATCGCCGGCTACATCGACGGCGAAAAGGATAAGGCAACCAGCGAGATCATTGCCGGTGGCGGCTACGATAAATCCAAAGGCTTCTTCATCGAGCCCACCGTGATCGTGACGACCGACCCGCGTTCCACTACGATGGAAGAAGAGATCTTTGGCCCCGTCCTGACCATCTACGTTTACGAAGACGACCAGTGGGAAGAAACGCTGAAGTTGGTGGACACCACTTCACCCTACGCCCTCACCGGCGCCATTTTTGCTCAGGACCGGATCGTGATCAACCACGCCACCCGCGCCCTCGAGAACGCCGCCGGCAACTTCTACGTGAACGATAAGCCCACGGGCGCCGTCGTTGGCCAGCAGCCCTTCGGTGGTGCGCGCGGTAGTGGTACGAACGATAAAGCCGGCTCCGCCCTCAACCTGCAGCGGTGGATCTCTCCACGGTTGATCAAAGAGAACTTTGCGGCGCCGCTGGATTACCGGTATGCGTTTTTGGGGGAGGAGTAGGGTGACCCGAATCAATTCACCTCACTTTTACTAAAAGCGGAGTCAATGGATCACCCAGTGGCTCCGCTTTTTTCGATTATAAGAGTAACTAATCAATAAACCATCTTGAAATATGCGATTTTATTTACTACTTATGATGATGCATTGTTCAATGCTGTATTGTCAACACAATAGTATCAGTAACATCGTTTGGTCTGCTACAGTCGAGGTAAACACTGGCTGGGAAAGCGAGGGCGAGTTGAATCATCGTTCAAAAGTGGTAAAGTATGTATCAAATACAGACGATCAGGCTCACATGATTGGCGTTAATGACTTTGACTTACAGCACAGTATTGTAAGTGCGATTGTTCGTAAAGAGCTATCCGTATACCGGGATGAAGATTTGACCTCCCCTTTAACCGATAGTGAAGTTGACCAAATATTCATTCGGACAGGCCTAGTAGATAACAACAATAGATACTTAAATTCATCTGGCACAGATATAGTAACGACTTCACTAAACAGGATAAAGGGTAGCATAGGCCTAGTCTTAGATATAGAGTTGTCTGAAATGGGAGACTTAAATCAGGAGGTACGAGCGGGGCATTTAACATGGGAAGCATTGAATATTCGATATAATCTATATTTCAAGATTCATCCCTTAAATGATAAGATCGCATTGACGGATGAATACACGTACGTTGAAAGGAAATATTTCCAAATGCCCTTTATCGCAATGAAAGAATCATTTTCTTCCAAACAAGAAAAGGAACAAGTACTCATTCAGCTGTCTAATGCTATTGCTAGTAATATTAATGCATTCAATAACACGCTAGATTGGGGCGAACCATATCCATCTACAATCGCAAGTTTGGACGGGGGTGTGGACACAGTAGAAGTTATTGATGAAAACTTTAATGTTACTTATGTACCTTTTATTAGAGAGGCATTTTCTAAGCGCGTAAGTGGGTTACGTTTTTATCAGTTCTGGGCTTGGGATAGCAACACAAACAGATTGTATGTGGATCCAATAGGTTATGCTCCCTTGCATAGCGTAAGCGAACAGGATGGCTCATTCATCTATTGGCAACCAGAAATAAACTGGGTTCGACCAAAGTATAGAAATTGACGATATACAAATCCATGGTCATCTCCTATTTAAAATCGACTTTCGCTTTTCTAATAAATGTCCTCATGAAAAAAGAAGAAAAATACACCACCATCCACTACCAGAATTACCTGGAGCTGGACAAGCTATTATCCATCCAAAACAACCGGAGTGCGGCGTTGGGGGAGAATGCGCACGACGAGACGCTCTTCATCATCATGCACCAGGTGTACGAGTTGTGGTTCAAGCAGATCATGACGGAGCTGGATAGCGTTTGCGCCCTTTTCCGGGAAGAGCGGGTGGACGAGGACAACATGAATACCGTACTCCTTCGGCTCAAACGGATCTCTACCATCATTGATCTGATGATCGAGCAGATTAAGGTGATGGAGACAATGACACCGCTGGATTTTCTGGACTTTCGGGATTACCTCTTCCCCGCCTCCGGCTTCCAGAGTATGCAATTCCGGATGATTGAATCTACCCTCGGCCTGCGGGAGGGGGACCGGATGACTTACCACGGAAAATCGTACAAGATCGCCTTTACGGAACCGCAGCAGGCCCGGCTGGAGGACATCGAAAATAACGGCAGCCTTTTTGAATTGGTGGAACGGTGGCTGGAGCGCACGCCTTTCCTTCAACTGGAAGGTTTCGATTTTTTGAGTGAATACCGGCAATCCGTTCACCACATGATTGAACGGGAGCGGAAAAACATTCAGGAGAGCGAGTACCTGACCGACCGGATGAAGGAAATTCGGCTGAAAATGCTGGGGGATAGCAACAGTTACTTCAAGCACGTCCTTTCCCGCGAAGAACACGAGCGGCTCATTGCGGAAGGCCAGAACCGGCTCTCCTACGATGCGACGATTGCGGCGCTCCTCATCAATCTCTACCGGGATAAACCCATCCTCAACATCCCCTTCAACCTGCTGACGGAGCTCACGAACATCGATGAGTTACTCACTACTTGGCGCTACCGCCACGCCCAAATGGTGATGCGGATGATCGGCAACAAGATCGGTACCGGCGGCTCCTCCGGCCACGATTACCTGGCGGCAACGGCGGAGAAGCACAAGATCTTTAAGGATCTGCATAATATTTCTTCGTTGTTAATCTCCCGCTCGGAGTTGCCGCAACTGCCGGAGGACGTAGCGAAAAAGCTAGGATTTTACTTTTCTACCGGGCGGGCATAGCGCTCAACGGCTGGCTTACAGCGACAACAAAAACTCCATCGTATCCACCCCGTCCGCATAATCAGTCAGGCCTGGCTGCTGCGCCTCGCCGAAGGCAAAGGTGGGCTGCTGCAGAACGCCCGGTGAGGCCACGACGAGTTGGATGGCCTCCGCCTTTTCGAGTAGCTCTTGCGCTACCGTCTCAATACCGTCGTAGTAACTAAAGTGCAGCGTAGCGATGCGCGAGATAATCGCCTCTTCCTCCAGAACCATCAGCGGCCCGGTGAGGTGGAAGGATTCTTTGTTCAGCGTCGTCAGAGCGTAATTGTAGTCGAAATTATTCTTCCACTTGGTGTGGTTCTGCAGTTGCTTCCACTCGTGGAAGATTTCGAGCAATGGTTGAAAATCGTAGCCCCGCGGCACGTAGAGTTTGGATACGTTGCGGCAACCCAGGCCGTAGTAGGTAAATACGTCGCGGCCGAGTGCGCGCATCTCCTCCTCGGTTTCCCTACCGTTCAGTACCGCCACGGCGTTCCGGTTCCGGCGGATGATGTGGGGCACCTTTCCGAAGTACGCCTTGAAGTAGCGCGCGGTATTGTCGGAGCCAGTGGCGATCACCGCGTCGTAATTCTTCAGGTTTTCAACGATAGAAAAGTAGTCGGCGGCTCGCTCGTCAAATTTCCCCAGCAGTTTGATCAAATAGGGCAGCACGTAGGGGTCCTTACTACTCAGTTTGATCTGTGCTCGGTGGCCGGCCACGTACACACAAAGCATATCGTGAAAGCCCACCAGTGGAATATTCCCCGCGAGGACGAGACCTACCGTCTTCCTCTCACTGGGCGCTGCCGCAGGTGCGAGGGAAGGATAGGCGGCTACCCAAGCACGCAGTTTGTTGGCGTCCAAAAATTCGTCCCGGATGGCAGAAAGGGAGGCTCGTTGCCCGGCGATGTCGAACCACTCGTTGTTGAAGGCCGTCCTTTTTTGGAGAGCGGTGAGGAATTCATCCTCGGGGCCGGATAGGTGGGTGGCTAGTTGTTGGAGGGTGTGGAGGCGGTCTTGGAGGGTCATACCGCAAAGGTAATATCCCCCTACCGTGAGGTTTGCCCGAAGGCGAACTATCCCAGTAGGTTAACCCAAAGGCGAACTATTCCAGTAGTGTTGCCCGAAGGCGAACTAATCCGGTAGGTTTGCCTTCAGGCGAACCAATCATGTCAACATCAAAATATTAAACACAAAATGTTTATTCACTTCACTTAATGTTTTACCTTGCAAATCCAAAACAGCAGCATGAACTCTTTAAAAAACACCTACCGCACCGGCCAACTCCCCCATCTCCAGCCCAAGCGGGCAACCTATTCAGTAATAATCCTCGTCGACGATGCAGTGCCTAAACCTATTCTTTACAAATTAGCCAACGATCGAAACGAAAAACTTTCGGGTATACTTAGGTTCAAAAAGGCTGACTGGCGTAACGCGTACTTCAAAGCCCGATCCTCTTTCGATCGGCGCTTAGACATTTTACTACAACAGCACGCGAATCAGACACACCCGCTCGCAGATGCACGTGCAGCACAGGTTATCGTGGATACCCTAAAAAAGTATGACGGTGTATACTACGACCTGTACAGTTACTCCGTGATGTCTAATCACGTGCATATAGAAATAGACCTTAGCGTGCAGACCGACGACTTGAACTACGTCCCCCTTAGCAAAGTGATGAATTTGATTAAGGGTGGATCTTCTTTCCGGATCAACCGAATTTTAGGACGACGGGGCAAACCTCTTTGGGCTCGCCGCTACAGGGACCGCTTTATTCGAGGGGAAACGCATTTATACTCCGCCTACCGCTATACTTTAAATAATCCAGTTGCTGCAGGGATTACACAACAAATTGGGGACCATCCATTCACCGGTGGTAAAAGCTGGGAGGAGATTTCTGCGTTAGCGGAGCGGCGGGTTTATCCTTCACCTCAATATTGGTATGATCGGCTTATGGCTTACGACTTGGGGGAAGTTGGGTGAGCTGCTTCTTCCTAATTTCCTATTGGTTCGCCTGAAGGCGAACCTACCGGTTGGGAGCAGGAGTGGCTAAAGCATGGGTTCGCCTGAAGGCAAACCTACCTGTTGGGGTTGGCGTGGCTTAAGCACGGGTTCGCCTGAAGGCGAACCTACCAGTAGAGTTACGGCGCAATGCTCCGCATCCTCGCCACGTTACGCCCCGGTATCCCCTCCACGTCCGGGTGCCCTGCCACCGCCTCCGCTACGCTCTCGACCCGTAACAATTGCACCACCGGCCACGGTGATCGATTCGTCAAATTGGCCTGGTCTTCAAACTCCAGGCCTTCGAACTGGTAATCCGGGTGAAAGTGGGCCAATTGGACCAACTCCGCTGCGCCCGTCTCCGCGAGGGCTTCCTCGAAGGTGAAAACGAAATCTAAAAAGGTCTCAAAATCCGCCAGCAGGTGGGGGACGACTAGGAGAGTGGTTTCTACTTTACTCCGCTCCTTCCCTACGAAACTTTGCACCTGCGACAGCGCCGAATAGAAAAGCGTCTCGATGTCTTCCGCTTCGAGCACTTCTGCACTAACCAGGCCTTTGCGCCAGGGGACGGCGGCGAAGGGGCAGAGGCCATGACGAAGCACGAAGGTCTCGACCCACCGCAAAACGGCATCGGCGGGGCTCACGTAAGGGTATCATTTTGCCGCTTGGAAGTCGCGTAATTGCGCCAGCGATCGAGCATGGTTTGCATGTCTTCGGGGAGGTCGCTGTCGAAGGACATCCGCTCGCCGGTTACGGGGTGGGTGAAGGCAATCGACTTGGCGTGGAGGGCTTGGCGGGGGCACAACTCAAAACAACGCTCGGCGAAAATGCGGTACTTGGAGTAAATGGTACCCTTAACGATCCGGTCGCCACCGTACCGCGCGTCGTTGAACAGCGGGTGACCGATGGACTGCATGTGGACGCGGATCTGGTGCGTCCGCCCCGTCTCCAATTTGAGTTGCAATAGGCTAACGTAGTACAAGCCCTCCAACGTCTCGTAGTGGGTGATGGCGTGCTTGTGCTTCTCTTCCGGATCCGCAAAGACGCGGTATTTCTGGCGGTTTTTTTCGTCGCGGCCGAGGTGGGCCTCGATGGTATCCGCCGGCGGATCGGGTTCCCCCCAACAAATAGCTTGGTAAACGCGGTCGATGCTGTGATCAAAAAACTGTTTCGCCAGGTGCGTCATCACCTCCGCGGATTTGGCGACGAGCAACAAGCCCGACGTATCCTTATCAATCCGGTGTACGAGCCCCGCACGGCTATCATCGTTTCCCTCCAATGTGGGGATATCTTCCCGACCCAGGTAAAATTTGAGGGCGTTCACCAAGGTCCCATCCCGGTGCCCGGGGGCCGGGTGGACGACCATCCCCGCCGGCTTGTGAATCACCATCAGGTGCTCATCTTCGTAGCGCACATCCAGCGGAATATCCTGGGCGATGACGTACTCCTCCCCTTCCGGCCGGTAGCGCGGGATTTGAATGGAGATAACCTCCCCCGGATTGACGAGGTAGTTGGCCTTCACCTGCTTTCCGTCTACCAAAATGGTCCCTTTCTTGAGGCCGTTTTGAATGCGGTTGCGGGAAATCTTCGGAAGGCGCTCGGTGACGAACTTATCGATCCGGACCGGCTGCTGCTTGGGGTCGATGGTGATGGTTTGGGTCTCGAAGTGGTCTACTGGTGGCTTGGGCATAAGAGCGGGATAATATTAAACTCGGAGGGTGCGTGGTTGCGCTACGCGCTATTTCGCAGGAGAGGTAGAGGAAAAGAGTAAAGGAGGTTGCACCACAACACTACCGAAAGAGTTCCTTAGCACTTGATTAGCTGGAGCATGGACGAGGAAATCAAGCCAATTGGTTTCCGAAAAAACTGAAAAACTAAGCAGGATAATCGCCTCTACTTCTCCTCATCTCTACCTCTCCTGCGAACCAAATCACAAAAGCAAACAGAGATGCTCTGACCGCAAAACTAATACCCCCCAAAGTAACGCCGCATAAACCACTCCGCCGCGTAAAGCGTCAGCAGCACGAAGAAGATCCATTTGAGGTGGATGACGGAGCGGGTATTAATCGTCTCCAGCAAGACGGGTTTAACGGTGCCGGCGGCTTCCAACCGGGCGGGCAATTCGGCCAACTGGTTCGGGAAAAGCAGATCGCCACCGTAGCGGGCGGAGAGTTGGCGGAGTAGATCGTGGTCCGCTTCCAGGGCAAAGCGTTCAACTTCTACGGCCTGGACGCTGAAGCGGCCATTGTAGGTTAAATCCTCACCGCCGGCGTTGGTGCGGGCACGGAAGCGGTAATTCCCGACGGGTAAAATTCCCGCGTTAAGGGCGTAGGCGTTACTCGTACGGGTGAAGGTGTAGGGATACTCGCGGCCGTCTTCGCCGGTCACGGTAACGGTGGCTTCGGGGTCGTTGATGAGTTCGTAGTTGCTGTTGTACAATTCGGCGTCGAGCTGGACGGGCTCGTTTTCGTCAAAGATGTTCTCGGAAAGCACCACACGGAAGCGGCGCTTGTCATCCTGCACCGTCAGGTACTGGGTGAGTTGGCTGATGAGCTCATCGAATCGGTCGTGGTTACCCCCGTCCAGAAAATCAAACAGGCGCCATTGCCAGAGGCCGGAGCCGGCCAGTACGCCCGTCCGCACGCCCCGGCTTTCGCCGATCACGACGAGTGGGTAATCCGTATCAACGCTACCGATGCGCTGCCGCAGGAGCGGTGTTCCGCCCGGGTTTACGGTAAATTCCCCAAAGGCCGCGGTGAGGGGCGGGAAATTGGGGATCCCCCGCTTCAGTTCATCCGAAAGCGTAAATAAGTTGAAGCCAGAGGCCAGGCGCGCACTGACGTCGTTCCCCTTCGCGCCAGCTGTTCCTTTAAAACTGACGAGGTCCTGAGCACCATTAAAAGTATTGGATGGAACTTGCTCTCCCAGCACGAACAGCGTCGGCACCTTAGCCTGCGCCAATTGATCGAGGGTACCCTTAATGGAGTTCTTGACCGACGGCAACTGGTGGAGGATCACCAAATCAAAGTCCGCCAGCCGACCACTGAATTTACCTGCGTAGCCAACGGCCACTTCGTTGTTCTGCCCCACGGCCAACGCCTGCTTGAAGGCCGTCAGATCCGGGTGGGGCGCGGCGGCCAGGATGAGGATCTTTTGTCGGGCGTCCAGGACGTCCACGAAAATATCCCGCCGGTTATTGGCCGTGCTGATCTCATCGGGAATCCCCGTCAGCGCAATCCGGTAACGTTGAACGCCCGGCTTATCGGCGGTAAGGATAACTTCCTTCGTCGTGAAGAAATCGTTCCCCTGGATGGGGATGTTTTCGGTGTGCAGGATCTTCCCCCCATCTCCGACGCTGCTGACGGTGAGCTTGGTACTGGAACCAGCCGCACTACGGGCCGCCACGTCGATTTGAATGGAAAACCGATCGTCGAGGTAAGCAATTTTATTGTGGAAGACACGGCGAACGAGCAAATCCCGCCGCACGGTCGTATCCCCCAACCCGACGGTGTAGACGGGAGCTTGCAGTTGGAGGTCGCGGTAGGCGGGGTTCGTCCCTTCGTTGTAGATGCCATCCGTAGCCAGGACGACGGCGCCCAGATTCTGGGTACCGTAAACGTCGCTAATCTCGGTCATGACGGCGTCCAGGTTGGTCCGTTTGTCGGTGAATTGCAGCCCACCATCGGTACGGACGTTCTGGCCGAAGGTGTATTCCACTACCTGGTATTTCTCGGCGAGGGAATTGCGGAGCGCATTCCACTGCTCGCGGTAGGCCGTGGTGTCGACCTCCATACCGATGGATTCGGATACGTCCTGGGCCAGGACGACGACGGGCTCCTGCTGGTCCTGATCCACGTAGCGCAGCAGGGGCGAGAGCAACAGGGCGGCCAGTAAGCTGTAGCCCAGCCAGCGGAGGATTCCCATCCCCCATACCAGGCCACGCGGCTGCTCGCGGAATTGCTGCTCCCGAAAGTACAGAACGAGGGCAACGACGAGCCCCGCAACGGCGCACAGCAACAGGAACCAGGCGGGGTATTCGAAGGAAAGGTTATCCATTTATAACGTTGGTTGGCGGGGCAGCAAACGGCTACTCCACCGGATAGTCAAAAGTGTCCGGGCCGGCGAGCGCGCGATGATCTTTTGCGCACGGCTGGGCCCTACGCAATATTACGATGGGCAAGTCCTTCGTAGTATGAATACCCACTTAAAGGTGGGCCGTGACCGGGAACTTCGTCACCCGGAATCCCCGAATACCTCCAGCTGCGCAGATGTGGCCTCTGCACGAGTACTGACCAACACCCAAATCAAGGAGATGATTACTTGCCCGAGCTGAACTTGTACCCCACGCCCCGAACACTCAAAAAGTGCTTGGGCGACTTGGGTTCCGCTTCGAAGTACTTCCGGAAAGAGAGGATAAAATTGTCGATCGTCCGGGTGCTCGGGTAAACGTCGTAACCCCACACGGACTGGAGAATTTGCTGGCGGCTGACGACTTCGCCCTCCCGGTCGGTCAGGAGCTTGAGCAGCATGGCTTCCTTTTTGGTGAGGGTAAAATCTCCCTGGTTACCCGTCGCTTCGTAGGTGGCGAAGTTGACCTTGTTGTTGCCAAATTCAAAGAGGTCGGGCTTGACGAGGGGGCTCTTGCTCGTCCGTTCGATGAGGCGGCGAACGCGGAGGTGGAGTTCCTCAAACACGAAAGGCTTGGTGAGGTAATCGTCGGCACCCTTTTTGAGGCCTTCGATCCGGTCCTGGGCCTGGTCTTTAGCCGTGAGGAAGATGATGGGTGTTTCCCGATCGCTGAGGCGTATCTGTTCGACGACCTGGAAGCCGTTGACTTCAGGGAGCATTACGTCCACCACCATCACATCGAAGTGCTGCTCGGCGGCGTGCTTAAGGGCAGTCCGGCCGTCGGCGGCGGTGACGACCTCGTAGTCTTCCATCTCGAAGTTGAGTTTTACGGTTTCGCGGATGTTTTCTTCGTCTTCAACGAGCAGAATTCTAAGCATTGATTACCTGTTGGGTTACCTCGGAGTACGCACGGAAGGCTGGCCTGGTTGCGACGGGAAGGCTAATGTGACCTAAACGTGGCTTTATCAATGAAGCAAGCGCCTTGTTAGGCTATTGAACTACCGTTTTGGGGTGTCAACCGTTCTACCCGGGCCGGGCTTCGTATTTATTGTACCTTGTCCTTCTATCCACCTACTTAAGCATGGCACAAAACTGGTTCTTTCTCCGTACGGCCCTGAAAGATTTTCGCTCCACCGGGGCGATTGCCAGCTCCAGCAAAGCGCTCGTTAAAAAGCTCGTGGCGCCGCTGCCGACTGACCGCCCCCTGCGGATCGTCGAGCTCGGCCCGGGCAACGGGTGCGTGACGGAAGCCATCCTCGGCCGCGTCCACGCCGACAGTGAGGTGACGGCTTTCGAGATCAACCCCACCTTCGTGGAAGAACTACGGGGCATCCAGGATCGCCGGCTAACGGTCCGTCCGGTTGGAGCGGAACAGTTGCTACAGTTCTATGCGGAAGGCAGCGTGGACTACGTCATTTCTAGCCTACCCCTCTCGATGATCCCCAAGGAGATCAAATCCGAGATCCTCCGTCAATCCCAATTGGTCCTGGCGGAGCGGGGGCAATTCATCCAGTACCAGTATGCGTTGCAGGACCGGTCCTTACTCAAGCGTTACTTCGGGAAGGTGACGACGAGTTTCACGATGGCCAATTTGCCGCCGGCCTTCATCTATTGTTGCTTCGGTTAGCCCGGGCCACAATTCCCCTACCCTACTTTTTGTATTTGGCCTTCAGCTGAAAGCCGGGCCACTGCACTTCCATTCCGTGGACCATCCCGCCGTGCACCAGCGGGGTGAGGCCGGTGGAGATGATGTTCTCCCCTTCGTTGAGGTACTTGAGTTCCAGCCCGTCGAAGACCGGCGAGTGGGTGGCGAAGACGTAGCAATCCTCGTTCGTATTCCAGATGATGTGGCCATTCAGGTAGACGCCGTTGGCGTAGCAGGGAGACCAGCTTACCCAATTGAGTTGGAGGGCGATGGCGTCTTCCGGGTTGTCGTTTACCGTCACGTTTTGTTCGAATTCTCCCGAGCGCGTAACCCAGTTGCGGGGAGCGGGGCCGGAGGAGTGGGCGACGACGCGGTAGGGGCGGTCAGCCAAACGGAGTCCCTCCCGTACCTCAGATACCCGGTACTTCCCGTCTGCACCGAGCACTCTTGCCTGGACGCCGAAGGACTCCTGATCGGGTAACCATTCCGTATCCCACTTTACGGAGAAGTCATCGTCCGGGTTTGTCGAATATCCCAAGGTGTGGTGGGCTTGTCCCCGATGCGTTTGCCAGTGCTTGCGGTCCTGAATACCGCGGCCGGACCAGTCTACTTCGCGACCCACCAGGATGTAGTCGGCCGCCTTCCCCATTTCCTGGGCACCTGCGGCAGCGCCCGCAATGGATAAGTAGCTGAGCGCGGGTACGGAGGCCGGGATGGGAGCGAGTTGCGGGCCCGGCTCGTCAGCATAGTAGATGCGGAAAGTGAGGCCGTAAAAGACGTTTTGTGGCCAGCCCCAGCGTTGGGCGGTATCGAGTGACATGGCGAAACGGATGCCCTGTCCGTCGGTCAACTGGTCGAGGGGGATGGGCACGGTGCGGTTCGTGTGGTACATGTATTCCGTCTGTGGCGCAGGGATGTAATCGGGCTCGGGAACGGGGATGGGCGCGTGGCCGTTGATGGAGATGCGCAGGTCTCGGCTATCTTCGTGGCTCTGGACTTTTTCCAGGCAAACCTCGGCCCGGGTTGCTCCTCGCATATCGATCGCTGCAGGCATGAGAAGTTGGTTGCCGTCGCGCAATTCGGGCGCAATTTTTTCCGGTTGGGCAGCGTACCCGTAGCGGCCACCGACGCGCAGGAAGGCTTCCCCGCCGGCGGGCATCACCCAGGTATATTCGCGGTAAACGGAATTGGGCGACCACTGGGCGGCGAGAAAAGTAGGAAAGATGAGCAGCCCCAGGAAGTACAGAAATCTATGCATGGCTCCAAGATATTACGCAAAACCCTGGTTTAGTTTATCGTTGCATCCCACAATTGTGTCTCCTTTATTTTTGCTGAATACTATGTACCGCATTCTACCCTTTTTTGTCGTGTTGCTATTTTCTGCTTGCTCGACGTCCGAGCCGGACACCGGTATTTATTACTGGAAATCCACGTGGGAATTAGATGAGGCGGAGCAGCAAAAAATTCAGCAGCACGGCTTGGACCGCGTTTATCTGCGATTATTTGACCTAGACACAAAAGGTACAAATTTCGAGGATCGCGGTCGCATTCTGTTACCAGACAATCCAGACTTTTCGGAGGGGTTAACCTACGTCCCGGTAATATTCATCGTAAATCGCATTTGGAAAAATGGACAGGCGCCGGAATCCGTAGCCAGAGCCTTACTGGCGCGGTTGGATTATTATTTAAATAAATATCCCACGCTCCGAAATTCGGACGAGCTACAAATTGATTGCGACTGGACGGCGCTGACCCGGGATGCCTACTTCGGGATGCTGAGCGAAGTAAAGCGGCAAAGACCGGGCCTCGACCTGAGTGTGACCATCCGCCTCCACCAGTACCGCGAACGAACGGACAACGGCGTACCCCCCGCCGACCGCGGCCTCCTCATGTGCTACAACCTCGCCGCAGCCAACAAATGGGAAACCCGGGACGCCATTTACGACGAGGACCTCCTCCGTGGCTACCTAAAAGCCGACCTCTACCCCCTCCCGCTTGACGTTGCCCTCCCCCTCTTCCGCTGGGGCGCCGCCTTCCGTGGCCGGAAATTCCTGGGGCTAACGGACCACCCCGAGATGATTGACGCCAACCTTTTTGTGACGGAGGAAGACGGACAATTTGCCGTCAAAGGGAAAAGATATACCGTCCAACGTGACACCCTGGTGAATGGCCACTTCCTCCGCCCGGGCGACGTTATCCGAGGCGACGGGATCGTAAATACCGAAGTACTTTCCGCCGCGCGGGAGTTGTTGGTTGAAAAGACGAACCCGCGGTACCTGCTGTACTTTGATTGGCAGGAAGGGGTGCTGGAACGCTTGCCTACTAAAGCAGCGGATTAAAATCGAGATTAAGCATGGGCTAAATAGCAGCACCGGCTATGACTAGGTTACTTTTACCTGACTTCGAAAATCGCCCCATGAAAATGCTCCGTCTTCTTTCCATTGTATCACTGTTTCTCTGTTATGGCCACATAAACGCCTGCGGATTTTCCATCCTGGGCGATGAATACCGCGTAGCCCTCTTCAACCCCTACTTGATTGGGCAGGAATACGAACTATTCTTCTACTCTTCAGAAAAATTCCACCCCGGCACCAACGCTACGGCCGGCAGGGACCGGATGCGCAACGGAGAACAATGGGCCCAGGAACTCGGCGGCGGCGTGACGGCGGAACAGGTCCTTCAACTCGTGTACGATACCGGACTGGACGACTGGCAAAAACTAAAGGCTGGTAAAAAGAACCTTACCCACAAGACCAACCCCGGCTGGGAACGCTTCCGCCAGCGACCGGCTTTGGTGGACTACCTCCTCTACGCCAAGGCCTACGAAAAACCTTCTGACGTTGGTACCTACTGGTGGATGGATGAGGACGAGGCGGACGACCAACAAAAAAGCGATGCAGAGCTCGCCCTCACCGCGGAGACCGCTTACGCCGACGCTGAAACTGGATCCTTCCTGCAGGAACGCTGGGCCTACCAACTACTCGTCCAGGCCTACTACGCGGACGACCTGCCTGCGGCGGACCGGCTCTTCACCCAACACTTCGAGGGGAACGACGAGAGCGTGCTGGCCGACTGGGCCCGCTACCACATGGCGGGGTTTTACAAGGACGACGTAAGACGCACCATCATGCTGGCCAACGCCTTCCGCGAAGTTCCGGAAAAGGCGCACGCGGTATTCACGCGTACCGCCAACGAATTTAATGTCCTGGATTATCTGGACCAGGCGAGTAACGATTACGAACGGTCCAACCTCTACGCCCTGGCAGCAGCGAAACGGCCGGACCGCGCCCTGGATCTACTTAAAGAAGCGTACCGCTATGACCCTACCAATCCGGTCCTGGACCTCCTAATGACGCGGGAGATCAACAAGCTGGAAGACTGGCTGATGAGCTTTCGGCTAACCAATATGGCACCCGCCGTACACGCTGGTTACTTCGGCCCGGAGCAAGATTTCAGCTACCGGGATCTTTACCCTGAACTCGGGGATCGGGCCACGGCCTTCCGGGAAAAGAATTACCGCCGCGACCGGGCCTACCTGAAAGAAGTACGCGCCTTCGCCAAGCAATTCACCTCCCCCACCCCGGACATGACCGTCCTGTACCGCGCCCATCTGGCCTTCCTGGATGAAGATTACGATGCGGCCATCACCCTGCTGCCCGCCGCCGCGGAGGTCAACCCCAAATACGCGCTTCAGGGGGACATCATTTATTACTTGGCGGCAATCCAACGGCCCGGCAACGACCTGCAGGAGTTGAAGGAACTCGTCAGCAACCGCCTCCCTGAACTTGAGGAAGCCCTCGCACCACCACCAGGGACGGAGGAACGGGCGCGGTATGATTCCGGAGATTATTACTACGGAGAAAACCAGGAAGAAGGCAACCGTTCCTCCGCCTTATCCCGGGCCACTTCGCTGCGGTGTGAGGCCCTGAAGGATACCGTTTCCGCCTACTTCATGAGCGTGCGATCATTGCCCTACATCAATGGTTACGGGTATTCCAGTAAGTACTATTCCTACATCGATTACCTGGACCGCGACCTTAGTTACCAGGTCTACGATGGCATCATCGCAACGATTAGTCGTGCCCCAAAAGATCGCTTTGAACGGATGCTAGCCAAGAAGGGGTTTGTCGACGTTAACGCCGTCCGCGACGTCGCCGGCACCTCCGCCCTCCGCCGCCGGGACGTGGCGAAGGCACTGGAGTACATCTCACCGATTGGAAACAAATGGTACGCGGAGACCTATGCGTTTAGCGATTACCTCCAGCAGTCCGTCTTCACCCGCCCCTTCGAAACCACTGCTCCCTTCCCCGGCAAAGCGGCCACGCTGCGGAAATTACTGGACCTGGAACAGGCGACTCAACAGACGGGCGAAGCCGGAGCTGCCGCCTGCTACGAACTCGCCAACGCCTGGTACAATATGAGTTACTACGGTGAATCCTGGATGATGCTCAGCTACGGCTGGTCGGGCTACCTCGAGCCCGGCTATCAAGCCTGGCCGTTCACCAACGGGCACATGGCCCTTCCGCACAATCGGGCGGATTACCGCGCCACCCAGTCCGGCGCTTACGTGCTTGGTTACCTGGATTGCGCCTACGATTTGTCCGACGAACCGGAGTTACTCGCTCAAATTGCTTACCTGCGTGGTATGGTGGACTGGCAGGTACCTCTTACCGCGAAAACCTCCAATTACACCTGGAGCAACGACTACACGTTTACGGCGGATTCCATCTACCGGGTCGCATTCTCCCCCTTTATCCGCCAGTATCAAGGTACCGAATTTTACGACGTCGCAACGGGGCGGTGCAGTGCCCTGAGTTTCTGACCATTGCAATTCATTTGACGGTGCATCATCCGCAAGTTTACTGCGAACCTTTATGGGGCCTTTCCCCCTTTTAGAACTGAGCCTAAACCCACCAACCACAGCCACATGCGTTACCTATTTTTCTTTCTGCTCACCGCAGCTCTAGCGGCCTGTTCGTCGCCCGAACCCGTGAACACCAACGACGCTACCAGCGGCCCGGCGGAAGAGATTTCGCTGCCGGCTCCCGGCATTTCCGAGCGGCCGGCCATCACTGGAGAGGCGGAGATTGATTTGACCGGCCTGGCAGAGTTTCCAACTCAGCTGCAGGGTTGTTCCTGTGCCCTTACGCTGGACGCGCCGGTGGATGATTTCGATAGCGACTACCTATTCGTATTCGGTTACGGCCGCGGCGATGGCGTCATCGGCATCGACGGGCAGGAGTTACAAGTCCGGTGGGACCGGCAGCCGCAGGACCTGGATTCTGATGTGGATGAAGATGTCTACGTCCACGAAGACGATACTTACCGCGTCGTGACTCGGCTTTACGAAGAAGGTGATACCGGTTTTGGGGGGACGATGTTTTCCGGCTCCGTCCGCGTCATTGTCAAAGCTACGGGTGCCTATAAGCAGGCTCGCATTACGGGGGATTGTAGCTGTTAGTGCAACTCTTTCGCTTTACCCATACCGCTCAATGAAGTCCGCTTTTTGTTTCAGGTAGCGTTCGTCGGCGACGGCGGCGTCCCACTTGGCTTTGAAGATGCGGGCGGCTTCGGCCTTTACCGGGTCTTCGGGCGTACGGGGTAGTTCGGGCCGGCCATGGGCGCCACTGACGCCCTTTTTGTCGTCGGGGACGGGCCCGTCATACTTCTTCCCGCCCTTATGGTTGGCGTAGCGGCGAGCGCGGGTGTAGCCCATCTGCAAGAATTTGCGGGCCATATCGGCACCGACGAATTCCCCCTTATCCAGGTATTCCTGAAACTGGGCCCAGATCTTTTCTGATGATTTGGTGGCCGTTTCCGGGTCCTTGAATCGCCAGTTGGGTAGGATCTCCGACTTGTAGGGTTCGACCGTGAGCACGCCCTGTTCCCCACGCCCAATCGCGTAGAGTTCAGGGCGTTCCCGTAGGTCCAGTTGCTTGTAGTCTAAGCTGTAATCGAATTTCCTCACGCGGGTACGGCGGCTCTGCTGAAGACCTCCACCATCTTTTCGTTGAAGGCGGGGATGTCATCCGGGTTCCGGCTGGTGACGAGAGTGCCGTCCACCACTACCGGTTCATCTACCACAATCGCGCCGGCGTTGACGAGGTCGGTCCGGATCGCTTTGTAGGCCGTCATCCGTTTGCCCTGCACGAGGCCGGCGGAGATCATCGTCTGGCTACCGTGGCAGATGGCCGCAACCGGTTTGCCTTCGCGAAAAAAGTGATCGACGAACGCCAGGGCATCGCCATTAATGCGCAGCGCGTCGGGGCTCAATACGCCGCCGGGTAGCAGTAGCGCATCGTAGTCGCTACCCATCGTTTCTTCGGAGAGGACGACGTCCACATCGTAGGTGCCTCCCCAGTCATCTCCGGCCCAGGCCTTGATCTTGCCGGATTCCGGGCTGATGAGGGTCACGGTTGCGCCAGCCTCCTCGAGTGCCTTCCGCGGTTGGGTGAGTTCGACTTCCTCGAAGCCGTTAGTAGCCAGGGCGGCCACGCGTAAATTTGATAGTTGCATGCTTGGGTTGTTTAAATGACTAATGCATTCCTCCTAACGCAAGCGAAGGGTTTCGGAGTTCGTTTTTCCCCGCTGCATCAACCCGATTTGGGCGCTGCCGCGGGTGCAAAGGAAGTGGGGAGAGGATCAATCCGCCACTCTCAGGATAAGTACGCCAAGAAATAGCTAAACCTGATGTTCCAGAACACTCCCCCAGCGAATGGACTTATGAATAACGGACCCAAGCCACCCAACCGACCAAGCTATGCCCGAAATCTGGACCTGCCCCAAATGCCAACGAGAGTTCTTCCGCCAAAACCAAACCCACTACTGCAGTGACCGGACCATCGAAGACATCTTCGAAGGCAAAGCCGCCGACGTCGTACTCGCTTTCGACGCCCTCCTCCTCGCCGTAGCCGAATGGGAGCCCCAAGTGATTGGCGCCGGCAAAAACGCCATCATCTTCAACAATGGCAAAGCCTGGATGGTCGTCCGCGCCCTCAAAACGGAGCTGGACGTGTCCTTCTTTTACAATGAGATCCTCAAAAGCTCCGCCATCAAAACCGCCCGGCTGGATAATATGGGCAAGAACAAATACGTCCACACCCTCCGCCTCCGCGATGAGAGTGACGTCACCCCGGAGGTAGTCGATCTACTCCGCAAAGGCTTTGATTTCATCCTAAATAGTAAGCGGCTCCCGAAATTGAAGAAGGTGGTGACCAAGAAGAAGGTGCGGAAGAAGAAATAGGATTGGTGGGGATTACACGGTATACCTACATGAATCCAATGTTTCGTTAACTTTGGAACATCGGTTTATTCTTCGAATCCAAAGTGTGCAACTCAACGAGACTCTCTAGACTCCAGTCACTATGACAAAGGCAGAAGTAATTAGAAAACTAAGAGAAAATCGATTGGACATCAAAAAGAGGTTCCATGCAGAGATCGTAGCCCTTTACGGAAGTTATGCCCGTGATGAGCAATCCGCCGAAAGCGATTTAGACCTCCTCTACCAATTGGAGGAGAATACCATTTTCGGTTTGGTGGAGATGGAGGAATTGGAAAACTACCTTAAAAATCTCTTCAACGTCCCCGCCGTGGACTTGGCAAACTCAAACTACCTCAATCCCGTAGTTGAATTAGAGATACAAAGTGATCTAGTCTATGTATGACAATTAAAATTAAATCCGCATTTAACCGGCTTGCGTGTATTAAAAGTTTATGCTTTGTAAAAGGGCCGAAGGTCCGGTCCAACTTAGCGTAGGATGAAATAGGCCGCTAGGCCATGGAATCCTACGTGTTCGTTCAGTTAAATCAAATAAATCACACAATTACCATTAAATAAGCCGCTTGGCAATGCAATCCACATATTCGTTGAATTCAATTAAGCAATTGGTATCAATTAAAATCAATCACCCCAACCCCCTACCCACCAATCATCTCCAACAAAAAGGCATTTTCCTCCGCCGAAAGTAATTCCTTCATTTCTGTGGCTACCCATTGGTTGTATTGATCCAACCATTGCACCTGCGGCAGCGCCAGCATATCTTCTTTGACCAGTGAGCGATTAATGGGGAATACGGTGAGGTCCTCAAACTCCAACCAGCCATCCTGGCCTTCGACGGGGCGGACGGCGACGAGGTTTTCGATACGGATACCGTACTCACCCTCCTTGTAAAAACCGGGCTCGTTGCTGAGGACCATCCCCGCCGCGAGGGGGACGCGACCATTGGCGGCGTTGACGCGGGAGTGAATGCCCATCGGCCCTTCGTGGACGTTGAGGAAATAACCCACCCCGTGGCCCGTGCCGTGGCCGTAATTGAGGCAGGCGGACCACAGTGGCATACGGGCCAAAGTATCGAGCTGGACGCCCGTAGTGCCTACGGGAAAACGCGCCATCGCCAGATCAATGTGGCCCATGAGGACGCGGGTGTAATTTTCACGCATCTCGTCCGTCACCTCTCCCATTGGAATGGTACGGGTGATGTCGGTCGTTCCACTCGTGTACTGGCCACCGGAGTCCAGGAGCAACAATCCCTTTTTCTCCAATTTGGCAGACCCCTCCTCGGGCGCCCGGTAATGAATGATGGCCCCGTTCCCGGCGTAGCCGACGATGGCCGGAAAGCTATCCGTAACGTAGCCCGGCTGCTCGGCGCGCAGTGCCGTGAGTTTTCGCGCTACGTCGGCCTCATAGATTTCTTCGTCGGACGTTTTTAGCCAGTGAAACAAACGCAGCAGCGCGACAGCATCGTGTTTCATCGTTTGGCGAAGATGACCAAGCGCTACCTCGTTTTTGATGGCCTTCCAACCGGGGATGGGACTGGCGATTTGGCTACATTCATCACCACCGGCATAAGTAGCCAAACGGCTGGAAAGCGTGGCGGGGTCGAAGCCAATATCCGCGTTGGAAGCATTGACGCGGCGCAGGAAACTGCTAATTTTCTTGTAATCGTGGGTCTGAATGCTCTGGCCATCGGGCGCTTTTTCCGTCCACTCCCGGAATTCGGGGCGGGGCGCGGCGAATAAGGCGTGGTCACCCTGAGTACCCACCACCAGGTAGGCTACGCAAAGGGGATTAAATTCGATATCGCTACCCCGAATATTGAGCAGCCAGGCTACTTCATCGAGGGCGGAGATTACATAGTAATCCAGCCCCTGCTCCCCCTGCCAGGCCATCATGCGTTCCAGGCGATCTTGCCAGGATTCGCCGGCGAGGTCTGCCTCGTGCTCAAAGACCGGCTGGTTGGGTACTTCGGGGCGGTCGGACCAAATACCCCGCAGCAAATCTTCCTCGAGGATAAGATTAAGATCGTTGTCCGCCAATTTCTTGGCCATGCGACGGGCGGTGGTGGCGCTAATGACGCGCCCATCCGCCCCTACATTCTGGCCGGACATCAACGTGCTTCCTAACCAGTCCTCTATACTCGGCGTACCGGCTACGCGATCTTTCATGAGTTCCGTTTCCACGTCAGCGAGCTCGGTATCGGCCTGGGCGAAGTACCGCCCGTCCGTCCACAACTTACTCTCGTGGAGGGTTACGACGAGCGTACCCGCACTCCCCGTAAAGCCACTCAACCACTCCCGACCGGCCCACCGTGGCGCAGGGTACTCACTCTGGTGCGGATCGGTAGAGGGGACGACGTAAGCATCAATCTGGTGCTCAAGCATAGCCCGGCGGAGGGCGGCGAGTTTTTCGGTGACGGTCATGGAAGAGATATTTTGTTGCTGCATATTACGGAAATTCCTGATAGACTTTAGACGTTAGATTTTAGACTTTGGACGGACTTTAGAAGTTAGATTTTAGACTTTAGAGTGGTGCTGAGTTGAAAGGTGCCTGGATTTCGAAAAGCAGTAATGGACAAAATTCCCCGGTAACCTACCGAGGTCCAACGTCCAAAATCCATCAGCCCGATAGTGCGGTATAAAATCTAAAGTCCCTCCCCGTACCTTCGCACCATGAAAGCACCCCGCCGTTTCCAACGTTCCCAGGCTCGCAATTCCACCACCCCACCCGGTCTCGACCGGCCGAAGGATGACATCATTGGGATGCGCCTCAACAAGTACCTCGCGCACAGCGGCGTAGCCAGTCGGCGGCAGGCAGCCGAGCTGATTAAGGCGGGGAAGTGCCAGGTGAACGGCGAGGTGCAGAAAAGCCCCGGTTATCAAATTGAGGAAGGGGATGTCGTAGTCGTGGCTGGTAAGGAAGTCTCGCCCGACGAGCAATTCGTCTACATCCTGCTCAACAAGCCGAAGAACGTGATCACTACCACGTCGGACGAGATGGACCGGACCACCGTCATGGACCTCCTCGGCGATCCTAATCTGGACAACTACCGCCTCTTCCCCGTAGGCCGATTGGATAAGGATACGACCGGTCTCCTCCTCATCACCAACGACGGAGACACCGCCAAACGATTGACCCACCCCAGCCACGAAGTCGTCAAAACCTACCACGCTACCCTGGACCGCGACTTCAGCGAAATGGACCTCACCAAAATGCAGATCGGCTACGATTTGGAGGACGGCCCCTTCGCCGTGGACTGGGTCCGGTTCGCCAAGGAAGACGATCGCCAAACGGTGGCGTTGCAGATCCACATTGGCCGTAACCGCATCGTCCGCCGCGCCTTTGATGAATTGGGCTACACGGTGCAGCGCCTGGACCGGGTTTACTTCGGTGGACTTACGAAGAAGGATTTACCGCGGGGTTTTTGGCGGTTTTTGAGTGAGGAGGAGGTGCGGATGGTAAGGCATTTTAGTTAGTGGCCTCCGGCGGTTGCCAGGGAGGAAGTAGAGAAACTGAGGCTTTTGGCTTCACCGAGAGCAACTCATTTTTCGCAGGAGTCGGGGAGGTTGGGGAGGCCTGCGGCGCTGCGTGACTGCCCGCCCCGAAGGGCTGGCTTGGGTAGCGATGGCACACCGTCAGGTGGCCCATTCTACAAATCAGGAGGCGTGGCCCAACCCGCCATTATTTCGCAGGAGAGGTAGAGATTAGGAGTAAAAGAGTTATCGTAGCGTTTTGTGTTTCAATTTCATTCAAACTGATCGTGCAATAAAAGGGCAATTGAAAATGGCGTAGCACACAGTCATTTTGATGCTTTGCCCCGGAGGGGTAAACCTTGTAGCCCGTGGTTAGATCGGCACGATCTCGCCTCGGGTTTTCGATTTAGGCGCCCGCAATTTGCCCGTCCCGAAGGGCCGGCTTGCGTAGCGATGGCACACCGTCAGGTGGCCCATTCTACTGTGACCCATTAAATCTCCCCCTACCCCAACTCCCCCACCACAAAATTCACCTCCGCCCCCAGCAAAAAATCACCCAGGCCCGCCCCTTCCATCGCAGCCGTAGCCCGACGGACGGGCTCCCCCGCCGGCTCCCAGCTCAAGTCGTAGGTGCCGTGGTGCATGGGCCACCAGTAGCGGGCGCCGAGGTCGCGGAAGCCGCGGAAGGCTTCTTCGGGGTTGGCGTGGTTGTCCTGCATCATGAAGGCGGGGGCGTAGGCGCCAATGCCGAGCATGGCTACGTCGATGGAGGGATATAGCTCCCCTATCTCTTGCCAGTAGGCCGTCGCGGCGGAATCCCCGCCGAAGTAAATGGTATTGAGGCCATTGGAGGCGGGCTCCCCTACCCGCTCAATCATAAAGCTGCCCCAGAGGGTACGGTTAAAGTCCGTCAGCCCCCGGCGGCACCAGTGGCGGGAGGGGAGGAAGGTGATCCGGACTGCCGTGCCCTCCGTATCGTACACCTGGAACCAGGCGGCTTCCTCGATGACCGTTGGCCCGAAACCACGTAGGTCATCGGCACGGTCCACCCAAGGTTGAATGGTCTTGGTTAAGCCCAGCGGACAGAGAATCTTCAGCAGGTGGTTGCTGGCGACGATCTTGCTGATGGAGTCCTTATCCACGTGGTCCCGGTGGTCGTGGCTTAGGAGGAGGTAGTCGACTTGGGTCAAGTCCTCCGCACCGAAGGGGAGTTGAAAGCGGCGGGGGACGAAAGGCATATCCGCCAATTGGGGATCGATCAGCAAGCGCGTGCCACCAATTTGGATGAGGTAGCAGGCGTGGCCCAGCCATACGATCCAATCCTTGGACTTATCCGTCAGGTAATCGGTGGAGGAGTGAACGTTCGGTACCCAGTCATCCACCTTCTTTTCCTTGCGTTGGGGGTTGCGGGAGGTGACCATTTTAAAGACGACGCTCCAATCCGGACGGAATGAGTCCCGTTCGTACAAAAATTCCGTCCCATCGTGGGGGTTTCCCTGCCGGTCCGCGCGGGCGGGGATGAAGGGAAGGTCTGGGTTGCGCAGGTACTTCAAGGTGGGTCTTCGGTGGTGTGTGGTGAACGAACGTTACAGCCCCAACTCAGTTCGGAGTTTCTTCGTCATCTTGGCAACGACGAGATCGTGGCTGTGGTCGATCAGTTCGAAGACGAGGTCCTGGCGGAGGTCACCCTCGTCGATGTAGAGGCTGTTCCAGTGGGTCTTATTCATATGCCAGGCGCCGCGGATGGCCGGGTAGCGTTCGCGGAGGTCGATCGCGCGTTCGGGGTCACACTTCAGGTTGATGCGGAGGTCTTCACTGTCGAGGCTGATGACCCCGAACATCTTTCCGCCTACCTTGAAGACCAGGGCGGTGGGGCCGAAGGGGATGCCTTCCGTTGTATGAGGTTTGGCCAGGATGTATTCCCGGAGGTCGTCGATGGTCATCGTCCCTAAATTACCTGGGTGGTCGGGCTGCCGTCGCCCAGGCTGGGGCGGTAGAGGTAGGCACCAACGTAAGTCAGTACGCTGAGGACGATTGGGGCGATGGGCATCTCACCGGCGTGGAGCCAGCTAAAGGCCATCGCTCCACCCCAGTAGCTGGCGGCGAGGATCACTCCCAGGAGCCTTGTCCGGGGAATGGCGAGGGCGGCCAGAGCAATGAGTTCCACGACGCCCAGAATATAGGGAGCCATGGTGTTGCCATTCATCTCCGCCGCAAATTCTGCTGGCTTCACGAATTTAATAACGCCAGAACCCAGGAGGGCGAAGCCAACGAGGCCGAGGAGGATGAGACCAATTTTTTGCTTATTCATAAGTAGGCACTTTAATTGTGTACGCAACCTACTTCAAAAAGTGGGGCCCACCAAATTGTCCTAAGGCCACTAATCCACCTGATTAGCCAGCCTTTCCCAATTCGGTATATTCGCTGCATGAAAGCTACCCATTTTCTCTTCACGCTGCTCCTTGCCCTTTCCCTCGCACCCGCGGCAGCGCAAAAAACGACTTACCTGCACTGCGGCCGCATCATCGATGGTGTCGGCAATAACCTGACCGAACGGACGATCGTGGTAACGGACGAACGCATTACCGACGTCCGGGCCGGCTACCAACCCGCCGGTGCCGGAGTAGAAATTATTGATCTGAAGACTTCTACCGTGCTGCCTGGCCTCATTGATCTGCACGTACACGTCGAGCAGCAATCCAGCCCCGGCTCCTACATGGAGCGGTTTACGATGGACCCGGCCGACGTGGCCCTCCGCGCTACGACCTACCTCGACAAAACCCTGATGGCCGGCTTTACGACCGTCCGGGATTTGGGTGGGACCGGCGTCAACGTCTCCCTTCGGAGTGCCGTGAACAAAGGATACATTCGGGGGCCACGCATCTTTACCGCCGAAAAATCGATCGCCAGCACGGGTGGCCACGCCGACCCTTCTAACGGTCGCAACAGCGAGCTTTCCTTCGACGCCGGACCGGAAGCGGGCGTCATCAACAGTTCCGACGAAGCGTACAAAGCGGTCCGTACCCGCTACCAACGGGGGGCGGACTGCATCAAAATTACCGCGACCGGCGGCGTCCTCAGCGTAGCGAAAGACGGGCAGGGGCCGCAATTCAGAACCGAAGAAATTGAAGCCATCGTTGCCGCCGCCAAAGATTACGGGATGCACACGGCCGCCCACGCTCACGGAAAGGAAGGAATGGAGCGCGCCATTCGGGCCGGTATCACCACCATCGAGCACGGTACTTACATGGACGAAGAAACCATGGATCTGATGATTGAATACGGAACGATTTACGTCCCTACCCTCCTCGCCGGTGCCTTCGTGGCCGAGAAAGCGGAGATCCCCGGCTACTTCCCCGCCGTGATCGTACCTAAAGCGCGGACGATCGGCCCGGCCCTCATTACCACCTTTGGGCGCGCCTACGAACACGGAGTCAAGATTGCCTTCGGAACCGACAGCGGCGTCAGTGCCCACGGCGACAACGCCAAGGAGTTTGCCCTCATGGTGGAGGCCGGCATGCCGGAAATGGAGGCCATCAACAGCGCGACCTCGGTAGCAGCCGAAGTGCTGGGGCGGCAGGATGATCTGGGTCAAATCAAGCCAGGGTATTTGGCCGACATAGTCGCCGTAAAGGGCAACCCACTCAATAATATCACCGCCCTGGAGCAGGTCCATTTCGTCATGAAGGAGGGCCAACGGGTGAAGTAACGACCACGCAACAATGCTGCCGGCTAGCTTGTAAGTATTTCGTTGTCTTGAGCTTTTCTGACTTTTCGCGGTAAGATTTACGCCGCCGTTTCTATCACCTGAGCCCACTTTTAAGTTTCACACCCCTTGAAATCGTTGATGTTTGGCCCCGCTTGCGGGGGCACGACCAAACCAGTCTCCACGCTTGAGGGCACACCGCTTTTACACGCACACACATGTTAAACCAAGTCACTTACTTCGAGCGTCTGCTCGCTTTGCACCCCAGCAAATTTGAAATGGCTAAACGCCTGACGAGCATTCTATCCATCAGTAGCGATGCTGTTTACCGGCGCATCCGCGGTGATACCGCGCTGACGACCGACGAGCTTTTTGAGCTGCAGCGGCACTTCCACGTGAATCTAACCGACTCCGCGAGCGCGGGTATGTTCGAGTTCAATTTCGCCGAGCGGGAAATCAAGAGCCCGGGTGATTACGTCGACCAATTGGAGGCGCGGATGGCCATGGTCAAAGAACTAACTGGCTTGCGGCTACTGATCGCCAACCCGGGGCTACCCTTCTTTCACGAAATGATCTGGCCCCGGCTATTTGCCTTCAAACTATACATCTACGGCAGCACGGTGTGGAACTTTAGTGGGTGGCAGGACCTGAAATTCAAGCCGGAAGTCATCGATCAAAAGGTGCTGGACCGCGCCTTCGCCATCGGTGAATACTCCTACACCGTACCGGGCATCGAGTTGTGGACGCTCGGTATCCTCCACGCTACGCTGGACCAGATCGAGTTCATGCACCTGGCCGGCAAGTTTGCCGACGATGAGCAGGCCGACCTCTTACTGAGAGAACTGAGTAGTTTGGTTGATCACCTCGCGGAAATGTCCAGTACGGGCCGCAAATTCGTACCGGGAGCGGACCCAGAGCAGGGCGCCCTATTTTCCCCAGCCCACAACGAATTGGCCAACAACGATAACGTGGTGGTCATTGAATCCGACCAGGCCACCACGCTCTTCGCCACCTTCATTACGCCCAACTTCCTGCAAACGGTAAACCCTACTGTAGTGGGCCTGACGCAAAAATGGTTCCACGGTATTGATGCCCTTTCTACCCCACTCGGGGCTACCGCCGGGCGGCAGCGGGGTTGGTATTTCAAGCGGCTACGGAAGCAGTTAAAGGATGTTCGAAACCGGATTGAAAACGAGTAGAATTAAAAATTAATTCTGAGTCGCCACGCGTTATGCGAATTTTGCAACTCACGTAAGGGCCCTAAATATATCTTCGCACCAGAATTGACGGACTCCGGAAAGTGACACTGTTCAAACTCTATTTTTATTGTAATCTCAGTTTTAGAACCGATCACCACATTAGTGGTCATCGGTTTTGCTGATTCTAGGGGTCTGCTCTTCCGGGTCACTTTCCCCGAACGGTAAACTAGAATCACCTGACCTCGACCGCGGTACTGTCCAGTTCTACGGTGGGAATCTCGTAGCTGACGTTAAAATCGTCAATCACCGCATCCAGGATCTTATCCTCTCCGACGGTGTACTGCTGCTTTAATTTGTGGCCGTAGAGCCCGCCGAGGGTAGCCCAGTAGCGCGCCGTCATCCCGCCCCTGAGTTCCTTGATGAGGTCGTAGATCGGCGTATCGATCTCGTTTTCGATCATCGCGATCAGGATCTTGCCCTGGGTTTTGGACATCTTTTTCAGCGGCTCCTCAAACTTCTCCTGCAGCTCTTTTTGCAGGTTTTTGTTGTAGCGTTTGCGCTCCTTTTTGCTCATGTTCTGCGTCATGTATTCCGTCTCCCGGAAGATCCGGATGGCGTCCACGGCGAAGGGATAGGCACGTTGCGCGTAGATCCGGTAGCGGCGGTAAAGCTTAAAATCCTCCTCCGAATCGAAGGCCTCGGGCGAAGTCACCGACATATCGTCCAGCTGTGCGACGATCAGCGTATCCCCACAATCGTCCACGACGTAGGGGTAATATTTCCCGTCCACCTTAGTGTACCCACTATTCTGGGCGCTGACGCAGGTACCGAGCAAGGACAAGCAAAGAAGGGTGAATAGAATGCGCATGGGGTATTCGTTAGGCTACTACTATAAATGTTTTTCCGAGGGGGAAAGGTGTACAGGGTTTTGTTAAAAGATTTGGGTTGAGTAACCGAAATAGAGTGGTAACCAATTGGTTGAGCACTTAAAAAGGACTCCTATTTATTTCTCGTCAGCCCAAAAATAACGAAGGCGGCACCATTACTAGTACCGCCTCCGCTGGATGAATCGAAATCTGTTCTCGGCTACTGTGGATTGGGCCGGCCAATCACAATGGTCAGGTTTTTACCCCGGAAATCGGTCACCTCCGGGTAAGTACCTCCCGGGCTGATGAACATCTTACCCGGTGCGGTGGACGCCGTGATGGCATCGTTGATGGTTGCGTACCAAAGTTGCGTTTCTTCCAGGAAGACCCTTCCGTTCAAAGCTTCGCCGATGACCACGATCTGGGTGGAAGCAGCCGAACTGCTCGTCACGTCGATGGTAGCCGTCTTGGAACCAGCCATACTCGGGTCAAACTCAACTTCGATGGTGGCCGACTCATTCGGTGCCAGCGTGGTGGTGGAAGGCGTACCCACCACAAAGTCAGCACTCGAAGATTGAAAGCTGAGCCCGGTTACGTTAGCATTACCAGTATTTTGGATGGTAAAGGTCCGCGTCACGCGAGCGGCATTCTCGATGATGGTGGTACCGAAGTTGGTACTGACCTGCCCCGTTTCCACGAGGTTACCGCAGGCGACGACGACGTTACGCGTTACCTGAGTGGCCGCGTTACCCGCGTCATCCATAACGTTGAAGGTGACGGGGTAGGTCCCGGCCGTGGTCAGATCTACCTGAGAGTCATCAACCGTGATGTTGTTACTCAACCCACAATTATCAGTAGCCGTAGCGCCGGGGTCGGAGTAGGTTCCGCTAGTACACGTCAGCATCAGTGGGTTGGCACCGATGAGCGCAATGGTAGGCGCAGTCTGGTCCAGCACCGTCAGCACGATCTGGCAAGCCGTTGCCCCGGAGGTGTTCCCCGCAACGTCGCTGAGGGTTAGGTTGACCGTAAGGGTGCTGTTGTTGGTCTGGCCGGTCACGATACCACTGACGGATTGCTGTACGGTGTTGGTACCCAGATTACAGTTGTCCATCGCATCCGTAATTCCTGTGGTCAGATCCGGCACCATTACGGCGCAGTTGGGGTCTCCGTTCATGACCACGTTGCGGGCCGTTGGGCTGGGGCAGGTAAAGGTTGGCGGGGTGTTATCCGTACCCGCCGCGACCGTTACCGTAGAGGCAAAGGTGTCGTCACAGGTAGCGTCGTCAGTATCGGCGACGGAGATGGTGTATCCTCCGGCGGCCAGATTAGTGAAGTTCCCATCTGTATTCGTGATTGGAGTTCCACCTCCCATCGGCGTTGCCGTGTAGGTGATGGGGGTGGTTGCATTATTACAGGAGGTGCAGGTAGCTACGACGGTGATGGAACCATCCGCGGCACCGGGGCAACCCTCCGCTGTGGGCGTAGCCGAAGTGATGCTGAGGTCACAGGCGGGAACCGCTGTCCCGGAAACCGTGAAGGTATAAGGGTCGGCTCCCGGCAGACAGGCATCGGAATTAACGGTCACGGTAGCCGTGTTGCTTCCGGCGGCCAATGGGGCGTACCGAACGGTAAAGGTGGCCGTAGCACCACCGGCGACGGTAGTTGGAAGTGTGCCCACTAACGCAAAGCGCATCCCCTGAGTGACGTCAATACTGGAGATGTTCAGCGGAGAACCGCCTGAGTTGGAGATGGTGAAGGTCCGGTCCACGGTCGTTCCGACGAATACGTTGTTGCCAAAGTCCGTGTCGTTAGTGGCCGAGGCAGTAGCCGCGCCATTGGTGATCGGGTTACCCGCACCGCTGAGGGCGATACGGCCTACGGTGATGGCGGGGGCTGCGGCTACGGGCGCCGTTGAGAAGGTGGTAGTATTCAGGATGTTCGAAGCACCGCTACTATTGGACATATTGTAAGTATCACCGGAGCCATTATCGGAGGAAGAGCCGTCAGCAGCGCCCCAGTAATTGCCGGATGCGTCGATTTTGCTACCATTAATCAGGACGATAGCATCAGTCGAGTTACAAGCAAAATTGTTATTGATGATCTTCAATTCTTCATCGCTGGAATTAGCGGAGAAGTTTGCGCTGACGCCGATACTATTACCCTCCAGCGTATTCTCCGACAGAGTAGTATTGGTAAGTACGATATTGCCACCAGTACTTATGTTAATCGCCCGAAAACGGTCCTTCACCCGGTTCTTCGTAATGAGTGCGGGCGAAGAATTATTGACGCTAATGGCCGTGCTCCCTTGGTTGAGGTTAAGTCCGGCAGCCAGGCTGGGAATGTTTACCCCCTGAATGGTGACGTTATCACAATCGTCTACTCGCAATACGTCCGCGAAGACCTGTTCATAGGCGTCGGTAGCCTTCATAACTACCTCGCTATTCGCAAGCGTGCCGTCAGAGATTTTGAGATCTTCAATACCGGTTAGGCGATAAGCGCGACTACAGTCTACGAATGCATTGTCCTCAACAAATAAGCGCTTATTGGTGTTGGCGTTTGTCGTGAGATTAGTCAATGTGATGGCGCTTCGCGTACTGTTCCCTTCCACCCGGGTTAGTACGTTGTCCGTAATGGTTACATCACTAGTACGGTTAACGAGCACGGCGAAGAACTTAAGGTCTGGAAAGGCGGAATTCGTCACCGCTACGCGTTCACACAGGTCTAGCGAGGCACCTTGGTCGCGATTACCAATTGTAATATCATCCAGCGTTACTTGCTCACAATTTTCCACGGTCATCCCCGTACCGCTTTTATTCGTGCCGGAAAAGCTGATATCGAATCCACTGACGGTCAAATTATCGCATTCACTGAAGTACAGTGGGAGGGTGGTGCACTCCTTAAGTCCATCACCATCAGCGATCAGCACTTCCGGTGATCCAGACGTTGCAAGGATGGGATTATCAATTCCGGTGATGCGAAAACCGCGTGGGCATGCATTCATATCGTTACCCCTTACGTTCATACGCAGACCATTTGCATCCGGGGTTATCGTGGCGAGACTAATGGCTGCGTAGTTTGTTGCGGTGGCACTTTGATTAATGACGTTATTAAGAATGCTTGCTCCTTTACAACGGAAAATGGAGATGGCATTACGCTGGGAACTATTCACCGTACAGTTCTGCACGGTCAGTGTTTCCGTATTCGTAACCTTTATGCCTTCCACTCGCTTACCAACCGTTACGTTATCAATCAATAGGTTAGGACAATTGTTGGCGTCAATGCCGGTTCCACTCGTACCACCTCCAGTATGGCTGAGGTCAAAATCTCTAAGGTTAAGATTTGCGCAGTTATTGGCATATATTATCGTTGCTCGCGCAGTCTTATGGCCATCGCTATCCCGTAACAGTATTTCTGGATCAGTACTCGTGACGCTTGAATTTTTCAGCGTAACGTCTGGAATGCCAATAATCTGTAGTACGTTCTCATCATTGGAGAAGGTATTATTTCGAACGTTCATACGGTTACCCGCGCTTCCGGTAATATTACTCAATTGGATGGAAGAGCTACCGTTACCTGCGCCCGTATCGGTAAAAGCATTGCCCGTCACGGTATGTCCGGTACCTCGGTCAATTCTAACTCCTTCCCGAAATAAAGTGGTAAATGTGGAGCTTGTTACACTGGTAGTATTACAATTCAATAACTGCACTCCTCTTTCTCGTGCTGAACTTACCAACCGGTCAATTGTCACGCCGTCGCTATTTAACACCAAAATACTATTGCCCCGCCTAGCCGTACTACCCAGTGGGTCTACGTAGGAGAGATCAAAGTTTTCGAGTATCAGGTTATCGCAGTTGTCACACGTAAGCACCGTCCCCGTAGTACTCTTGTGGCCGTCAGTATCCTTGAGTAAAATTTCGGGGTCCGTGGGCGAGAGGACAGTGTTCCTAAGCTTCAGTCCGCTAACATTTTTTACGGATAGCGTACTACCTCCACCGGAAATAGAGTTATTTCGAACGTTAAGGCGGCTTCCAGCTACCCCCGTTATATCATGTACTTTAATGTAAGTAGCACTAATATTCGTAGCACCATTACTAAACATATTATTAGTAATGGTGTGGTTAGTCCCCAGCCGAACATTAACATTGTCTCCTTTGACATTGGAGAAGCTGGAATTTATTATTTCAGTACCCGTACAGGTAAATAGCTCAATGCCTTTATCGCGTCTATCCACCGTAAGGTTATCCACCGATAAGTTATCACACAAGCTTGCGCTGATGGCCGTACCGCGTATGTTTGACCCATTTGGATCCACATAAGAAAGGTCAAAATTATCCAGGCTGAGATTGTCGCAATTCGCCAGCTTGAGTACCGTACCAGACATGTCTACTCCTACGTTTGTAGGTAGTAAAATTTCGGGGCTTCCCGAATTCGCAATGGTGAGATTATCCATCGCTTGAATCAGCAGAGCATTACTACCGAATTGAAAGCTGTTTCCAGATACCGATAGACGATTACCACCTACACCTGCACTGATGTTATTGAGGCTAAGCGCCGCCTGCCCGGCGTCAAAGTTGCTACTGAGGAAAGTATTGTTTTGAATCGTTACGTCTGAGCCCATTACCACCTGCAAACCATTCTTTTGAATATTCTCGAAGATTGAATTCTCCACCACAACGATGTCTGCATCCCTAATAAATATGCCTTCAAACAAATGCTTGGCGATGACATTGCGGATAGTGAGGTTATCACAATTGTTGATGTTCATTGCATCTCCACGCCGGAAGGTAGTGCCAGCTTGATCGTAGCTTACATTAATACCATCGATGGTAGCATTATGGCAATTAGATATTCCCAACTTACGCCCATTCGTTGACGTAATCTCCGCCCCCTGGATCTGAACTTCATCGGCAGCTGTGATTCCGATGGTGATGTCACCAATATTGTTGAAGTTGAAAGCCGCACCACCGTTCGTAATAACATTACCGCGTATATTCAACAAGCGCGGCGCTCCACCAACTCCCTGGATGCTCCCAAGGTCGATGTGAGTCGTATTGCTTTTTGCACCATTGAAAGCGTTATTGGTGACGGTAACGTCCGCCGCATCTAATATCTTGACAGCGTTTCCAACGTTAGTGAACACCATATCCGTCACGCTTACTTTCACCGCTTGGTTCGTGTGGACGCCGCCCACTTTACCCTGGTTAAAGTTCGTATTGGTCGAAGCAATCTCTAGCCCGAGGACGGTCAGTTCCATCACTGGAGTATTACCCAGCGTTTTGAAAACCCCGGAACTATTGCGGTCACTCTCAATCTTCACCGTAGGCATCCCGGCCGCGTAGCCCATCGACGTTGATCCATCAATGGTCAGATCATCAGAGATTGCAATCATATCAACAGTACTCAGCGAGATAGTACCGGAAAAACCCGCAAACGAGATGATGTCCGGCCCCGCCGTAGTATTAGCCTGATCTATAGCCCAACGCAGCGAGCCTGCCGTGTTAATGTCGTCACTGTCGTTGGTGACGATGAAAGTGGCCGCCTTTAGCGAAGTCGCCGCGGTAAAAAACACGAGCAGCAGTGCCACGATAGGGCGTAGCTGCGGAATAAAAGTTCTGTGGTGGAACATGACAGTGGTGAAGCAGCCAACCGCCGCGAGTACCTAGACCCTACGCCCAAATCATGAAATTTGAATGCAGACGAACGAATAAGTGTGGTTAGACAGTGAAGGTAACGAAGAGGAAAGCCTGGTTAGTAGTTTAAATCGCGCGCAAGGTAATTAGACTCAGGCGTCATTTCCAACCTTCACGTACACTTTCGGCCATTACGGAGAGGAATGGACATCCAACAAGAAACCTACCGCAGCAAATTCACCACCCCACTCCCCAAGGTAACCTCCCCGTCCGACCAACGCACCCGGTACCGGACAATGTAAGTCCCCGTTGGCCGATCATCGCCGTCCCAGCCGGCGTTGAGGTCACCAGCCGGAAAGTCACCTGCGCGGAAGACTTCCCCGCCCCACCGGTCGTACACGGCCATTTCTTCCACCGTCGCCCTACCCGCGCGGGTGTAGACCATCAGACGGTCGTTGACGCCATCACCGTTGGGGCTGAAGGCCGTGGGCAGGTAGGCATCCCGGCGGCGGGCGATTTGTACTAACGTGGAGTCGGTCGCCAGGCAGCCGGATTCATCCATTACCGTGGCAAATACCAATGTTGGATTCAGCGGCTCCATATCTAGGGCCGGGCAGTTAAGGCAGGTGGCCTCCGCCAGGGTATCACTCACCAGGTAGCTGTATACGTAGCCACCGCGGCCCCCGTCGGCACTGGCGGGTAATTGAATGCGGTCCCCTTCGAGAACGACTACGTTATCGGGCAGATCCACGGTGAGTGGAGCGGGGTCCGAAATGGTAAAGGTCTCCGTTACCTCACAGCCATTTCCGTATTGTATCGCTACGGTGTAGCCACCCGTCGCCACGCTGTCCAGCACTGCTGGGCTGGTAAAGAGAGAGTCGTTAACCCGTAAGCTTGTGGCACCAATCAAATCACCAATCAGGATACGCGCGTCGTCTGCGCCGGCGCAGGAGATGTCCAGCACCTCAACCAAGTCGTCGATCATGGGTGCGGTCGTCAGGCTGAACGTGTAATTCACCACGCTATCGCAAGTGCCGGGCCGGGTGAATCGCCGTTCCACCACCGTATCTCTGGCAACCGTGATTATCTCATCACCCACTGCTACTGGTCCCGCCTCGCACAGCGTTTCGGCCACGCTTACGGTAGTTTCCCGACCCACAAAAACCCGGTAGGTCTGGGCGCTGTCGCAGGTGCCAGGTTGGGGATATAATTCAGTAAAGACGGTATCCTGAGTAATAAAGTAGGTTCCTTGATCGGTTGTAAGCATCTCTGCATTACAGTAGTTCAGTACGGTCGTATTGGCTGCGCCTTCCTCCACGGAAATTTGATAGGTGACGGTACTGTCGCAAGCCCCCGCCGTAGGATATACCTCGGTGAAGGTGGTATCCTGGGTGACGAAGTAATCGGACCGCTCAGTAACGAACAACGTCGGCTCACAGAAGCGATCGGTGACCAGCATACTTGGCGCCTCGTCAATAAAGATGCGGTAGGTCTGGATGCTGTCGCATTCCCCCGGCCGTAAGTACGTTTCCTCGATCACCGTATCGCGGGTCACGAAATAGGTATCCTGCCCGGTCGTTACGGTGGAGGGGCCACATCTCCGGTCCCTTACCTCGGCACCCGCGGCAGCGCCCAACTGGACGGTGGTTACGCGCGAACCCGTACATCCTTCTGCGGTGGTAAACGGCTCGTTGATCACCGTATCCTGAGTGACGAAGTAAGTCCCACCAGCAGTAACCACCGGCCCGGGCTGGCAGATAAACTCGTTAAATTGTTCGTCCACGGCGGGTCGAATCGTGACCGTGTAGGTATGCACGGAATCGCAAGTGCCAGGACGGACAAAGGTCTCCTCAATCACCGTATCCCGGGTAACGAAGTAGGTACTGATGCCAGTCGCGAAAGTCTCCGGACCACAGAGTTGGTCACTACTCGCCCCCGTTACCCCACTACCAATCGTAACCGTGTAGGTATGCACGGAATCGCAGGTGCCAGGCCGGACAAAGGTTTCCTCAATAACCGTATCTCGTGTTATGAAATAGGTACCGAGGCCAGTCGTGTATAGTTCCGGACCACAAAGTTGGTCACTACTCGCCCCCGTCACCCCACTACCGATCGTGACCGTGTAGGTGTGCACGGAATCGCAAGTGCCGGGCCGGACAAAGGTTTCCTCAATCACCGTATCCCGCGTGACGAAGTAGGTGCTGAGACCAGTCGCGAAAGTCTCCGGACCACAAAGTTGGTCACTACTCGCCCCCATCACCCCACTACCGATGGTAACCGTGTAGGTATGCACGGAATCGCAAGTTCCGGGCCGAACAAAGGTTTCCTCAATCACCGTATCCTGCGTCACGAAGTAGGTATTGAGACCAGCCGCGTAGGTCTCCGGACCACAAAGTTGGTCACTACTCGCCCCCGTCACCCCACTGCCGATCGTGACCGTGTAGGTATGCACGGAATCGCAAGTGCCAGCACGGACGAAGGTCTCCTCAATCACCGTATCCCGCGTAACGAAGTAGGTACTAAGGCCGGTCGCAAAAGTCTCCGGGCCACACAAACTGAAGTCACTACCAGCCTGCACCGCGGGCGTAATGGTAACGCGGAAAACCTCAGTACTATCGCACCCCGCTGCGGAGGTAAAGCGCTCCGTAATCACCGTATCCTGGGTAACGAAGTAGGACGCCGCACCCGTACTAACTAACTGCGGCCCACACTGGCTGACGGTAGTTTCATTCAAGAATAATTCGTTCACCGTAACCTCCGTGATGCGCAAACTGTCTCCTCCACTCTCGGCGACGTACCGCTCTCGGATCGTCGTATCCTGGGTAACGAAGTAATCCGCTTGCGGGGTGGTGAATAGCCCCGGCCCGCACTGGGTAGCGGTTCCCGTGGTGGTTACGGCAGACGGGCGGACGAGTACGTATGTCTGCATCGAATCGCAGCCATTACTCCCTACGTAAGTCTCCGTAATAATAGTATCACCATTGATCGCGTAGGTGCCCTGAGCGGTGATGAGGTTATCCTGATTAAAGGGATCAAAAGTGAGCGTGTCCCGCGTAAGGTCATTGACAGTCACCGAATAGGTGATTGTGCTATCACACCCCGTCACGCTGCTGTACAATTCGTTGATCAGGGTATCTTGCGTGACGAAGTACACCGCCCGCTCGGTCACCACCTCCCCCGGGCCACACTGGTTGACCGGGATGACCTCCTGGCTTTCTTCGCCAATGAAGATCTGGTAGGTATGGACGCTGTCACATTCGCCAGGGCGCGCGTAGGTCTCTTCGATAACGGTGTCCCGCTCCACGAAGTAATTGGTCTGCCCGGAAAAGAATACCGTCGGCTCGCAGAAATTGGAGGTCGTCGTAGCGCCCAGAACGTCGCTGATCGTGATGCGATACGTTTGGAGACTATCGCAGTTCTCTACCGTCGTGTAGGTTTCCGTAAAGACGGTATCCTGAGTGATGAAGTAGTCTTGCTGGTCGGTTTGAAAAGCGCTGGCACCGCACAACGTCCGTTGGGTTTCGTTGCTCGGCGATGAGTTGGTCGTGATGATGAAGCGGTGCAAACTATCGCAGAAGGCCAGCGTCTGATACATCTCCTCGATGATCGTATCCTGGTTGATTCGGTAGCGTCGCATCCCGGTGATGTAATCCGTCCCGGCACAGACTACGGGGAAGCTCTCCCCCACGATGCCACCGGCGTCAATACTCACCCGGTAGATCTGGGTACTGTCACATCCACCCGCGCTGGGGTAGGTTTCGTTGATTACGGTATCCTGCGTAACGAAGTAGGTCCGTAGATCGGTAGTAACCCGCGTATTGCCGCAGCCTTCCAACTCAATGTCTGGCCCCGACACGTTTTCGTTGATTGTGATGGTATAGGTGACGGTGCTATCACAACCGTCAAAAGCGGAGAACACTTCGGTGATGACAGTATCCTGCGTAACGAAGTAGGTCTCCGCACCAGTAAAGTAGGCCGTTGGCGCGCAGTAATTATCCCGCACCGCTCCGGTGATGGCCTCCCCTACGGTAATTACGTAGGACTGTACACTGTCACAACCACTCACGCGGAGGTAGGTCTCTTCGAAGGTGGTATCCTGGGTAATGAAGTAATCCTGCTGGTCCGTACTGTACGGCCCTGGCGCGCAGAGGTAATCCGTCGCTTCCTCCTCCACCACCAGGCGGACGTAGAGGGCAAAACTGACCGTACTGTCACACCCATTCGCGGCTACGTAGGTTTCGGAAATCAGCGTATCGGTTGTGATGGTGTACACCCCCTGGTCCGTAATAAATTGGTTCAGCGGCAGACAGGGGATTTGAAAGGTGGTCTGCGGACTCTCCAGCACGGTGATGAGGTAGCGCTGCGTACTGTCCACCCCACTGCTGGCGGTGTACATCTCCGTAATGGTCGTATCCTGAGTAACGAAGTAGGCCGATTGGTTAGTGATGTACAGCCCCTGCCCGCACTGGTCCACCAAAATGTCCGGCCCCGTTACGTCGTTGGCCGTAACCTGAAAGGTGATGTTGCGGACGCTATCGCAACCATTAGCTCCCGTGTATACCTCGCGCTCCGTCTCTCCATCCGCCGGCGTATAGGTCATCTGCGCGGTCGTGTAAGAATCCCCGGCGGAGAGCATGACCAGGGTATCGATGGGTGCAATGGACCCATCCACCACCGTATAGCGCGTGGCACCGGAACAGGTGGCATTCGTTTGCTCCAATTCAACAATACCCGGCACGGAAAGCGTGATGGATGCGTAGCTCAAATTGCTCGCCGTTCCGCTAATGACGTTCCAGGAATAGCCAGCCGCGGCAGGTTCGGGTACGGTAATGGTGACCGTCGCTTCGTCGCAGGCGGTGATGGTTTGGTCTGCTTCAAGGTCCAACCCACCGTTGGTGATCCGGATGGTATCGGTCAGTTGGCACTCCCCTTCGTCGAAGACGATATTCAGGTAGTACGTACCGGGGCCAGGGGGTTGAAATTCCGCATCCGTGGAGCCATCCTGCCACAAATAATCCGCCACGAAACCGGGTGGGACGTTCGGTGAGACCGGGGGAATGTTCGCATTACAAATGTCCAGATCGGGCCCGAGGAATTCCCGGTCGAGGGAGCGGACCACTCCGTTGGTTTCAAAGACCCACCCCGGGCTGGAATTATTGATGTTGGTGGAGTTCCGGCCGGCCAGCTTACCACCCGGCCCAGTTGCGCTCACATTATCAAGGCGGACGTAATCCATCTCCGCTTCCGCGCCTGCCACCATCCGGATCGTGGACGTGGCACCGGCCCGATCCGGTTCAATACCGATGGGGAAACAGGCCGTCCCGACGGCAATCAACCGCTCGTGAATGACCAGGCTTTCGGGGTCCTGATCCAGCGCGTAGTTCTTTCCTTTCGTAAGAATCAGACTATCCACGCTTACCGGGCCGTCAAAGATGCCCCCTCCGCGAAAGATCGCCGTCCGCACCCGCGCCCGCTCCGGCCCGGGTCCGCCGGGGGAGTTAGCGATGAGCTCCGCGTTCTGTTCGTTGTCCGGGCTGGTATATTCCAGCGTCATGTCGTAGTCACCTGGGTTCAGATAGGCCGTACCGTAACTACTGGGGAAGATGATATAGGCATCATCCACCAGTAACTGCGTCTCCCGCGAGCTGATCATCCGAATGGGGAAAGAGCTGGCGGTTAGCGTACACCTACTGGACCCAAGGTCACAGATCGTCTGTACCGGTGAGCCCGCCGGCGCCGGGCTGATGATAATGAGCGAGATATCGATCTCATGGTCATTGGAATTAAAGCGCCCGTTCTTACAGTCGATGATCGTACCGTCCAGGATCGGGCCTCGCAGGTTAAGCGTACCGGAACCGAGGATGTTGAGCTCATCCACCTCCCGGCCGGCGGGTTGGAAATTGACGGTGCCCGTCCCGCGGAAATTGTGATTCTCCAATTCGTTGGTGATGCGGTTATCCAAAAAGCAGGAGCCGTAGAAATCAAAGTCGTCACCCAGGAAATTGACGTCTTCGTCCAGGCCACGCGCGTCGAAAGTGCGGCATTCCGGGACGGAGCTTCCCGCTGGGGTAGCTCCTTCGTAAAAGCGGAGTTCGCCGGCCGCGTTGAAGGACGCCGCGTCGAGCACCACGTCATCGATACGGGAGGGGATACAGGCTCCGCCGGCACCACCGGTCGTTTCGGACCAGTGGGCGGAATCAAACCAACTCCCGGCTCCACCGACCCAGTAAACGGTGCGGGAAGTGGGCGCGCCGGTGAAGGTCCAGCCCGCTGCACCCCCCAGGTCGAGGGATTCGGTGGCCGTCCAGGTGGTGCCCGCCGCGGCTACGTTCTCGATCTGTAGGTTCATTCCACTCTGCGGAGTTGCGGATCGAAGCGTATACGTACCCGATACCGACTCCAGGGTGATCTTGTCCGTACAACTCCCCTCCGCCCGGAAATTATCGGTGGCCAGTTCGCTGCCACCACCGGTCCCCTCAAAGCTGTAGGTAGAGCCCGGGCTGAGCAACAGGTTATCGATCCGCCCATTCAGATTGAAGGTGGTGCTGCGGAGCACCTCTACGGTCTCCGCGTAAAAATCGCGTGCTTTAATTTCCGTGGGCCCGCTCGTAAAAATGGACTTGATGTGGTTCTGCTCCGTGCCGTCGGATTCCAACTCAATCTCCAGTTCCGCCTCCGTTTCGTAGGAAATTAGACTTGCCTGGCTGGCTTCGAAAAACGAAGTCCCGTCGGCATCCAATTGAAATCTGCGGCGTGCGGTTCCGTTGGTGGATTTCAAATAAATGGTGGAGGTGCCAAAATCAACGGAGGCGTCATTACGAGTAAGCAGGAACCCCCCGCAGCTGAGCGGATAATCAGCGGTGATCAAGCTTCCCTGATCGACAATGATATCGGAACTCGCCTCCAGGCTATCCAGCAGGGTCCATTCGCCATTCAGGCCCTGGAATTCAAGTCGCAGTCTAGCGGTTCCGCCGTCACTCTGAATCTCTTTCCCGGCGCCGTCTCCCCGGAAGTTGAGGCGCGCGTTCTGGGCTTCCGAATCCCAGGTACAGTTCGTGGTAAGGTAGAGCGAACCGTAGAGGTCGAGGTCGCCATTTCGCTCCATGTACAAGGTAGCGGCATCGTTATTCCCCCGCCAATCCATCGTGCGAGCGGAAACCTGGCCTTCGAGAATGGTTACCGTTTGCCCCGGCACGGTAAAACTGGCTGCGTCAAAAATGACGTTATTCGAAGGCCCGGGCACGCAGGCTCCGGATGGGCCACCGCTGGTGTAGGACCAGTGATTGGTATCCGTCCAGTCGCCGGAGTTCCCGACCCAGTACCGGTCGAAACCGTTGGCGCTGACAAAACTCCAACCACTGACGTTCCCAAAGCCGCCACTTTCGTTCGCGGTAAAATTGGCCCCGCCCGAGGCGGAGATATTGGTAAAATCCGCACCTTCGACGTTAATCGTCGCTGCGGCCGGAGCACTGAAAAAGGCTTCCTGGTCGGCGGTGAAACCAATGCGTTCCGTACAGGTGCCGAGGATCCGCAATTCATCCTCTACGGTGATGACGGTCCCATCGTTGATCTCGTGTTGCCAGCCGGGGCCGTATTCTAGTTCGGATGCCCGAAGATTAGGATTCAAACGAGTGTCGCCATTTAGGGTAACTGCATCAAAGCTCAACTCCTGATTGGGCACGCTAAAGTCAAAACGCTCATCCATACTCAGGTAGCTCCCCGGACCGGTTTGCACGTAAGTAAACTCGGCAATCCGCGGTACGGCCTCGCCGCCGATCCGGAGGTAAACGATGTTGTTCGCAGTGATTTCAACCCTGAGCGTGGCGCAGCTCGCGGCCTCGGTAGCATCCAGGTCCAACTCAACGGTACCGGTCGCTTGGATAAAGAGATCAGCGTAATCCTCCTGGCCGTCTCCCCGAAAAGTGACGGCGCTCGCAGCTAGGGTCGCCCCCGCCGCAAAGTCTACCGCACCGGATTGCTTGAGAAATCGCCTCGTAGAAGAGAAGTCCCCCTGGACATTAAATATGGATGTCGGGGTTCCCTCCAACGTGACCGCGCTACGGATCAGCTTACCGCCCGTATTAATTGAGGTTGGACCGTTCGTGCCCCGAAAGGTGAGGAGGGATGAATACTGCCACTCCAGCGACCCCGAAATAAATAGGTCACCGTGAATATCCAGGCCACCATCAGTCGAAGAAAAGCCGCCGCCGATCAGGGCCGCTCCCGGCTCGTTCGTCGTGATTCTAAGGTTACGGCACTGCGCAAAGATTTGCAACAAGTCAATTGTCTGGTCCGGGCCCGTGAAGGAGTTGGCGTCGATAAAAACGTCGTCGTTCGCCGAAGGGATGGAGAAGTACAGGTTGCTGCCACCACTCGTCGTGGCCCAGTGGCCGACGTCATCCCATTCCCCGCTGCCCCCGACCCAGTAGTAGGAGTCCGCGGAAAGCGTACAACTCAGGGAAAGCAGGAGTAGAAGTAGGTGAAAAGCTTTCATATAAATTCCTTTTCGCGCCCGGTGCAACGGGGCAAACCATCGGTTTGCTAAGCGGATCTAATGCTTTTCAAAGATACGGACCAGGAAGGATGGTGTTTGCTCGGGATCCGACCTTTAACGCATGAGGTGAACCTCCCCGGCTCCGTGCTCCACCGTTCCGTTATCCCAGCGGACGCGATACCGCACCACGTAGGTCGCGGAGTTGAAGTCACCACCGTCCCAACCGCCGTCTTCGTCGTTTAGAGGGAAGCCGCCGTTTTCGAAGGCTTTCGTACCCCAGCGGTCGTAGACCCGGAGGCTTTCCACGGTACCACTCCCCTCCTTGCTGTATACCGTCAGTCGGTCATTCGTGCCGTCGCCATTCGGGCTGAAGGCCGTTGGCAGGTAGAGCCGCCGCCGTTCAATGATCTGGACGATCGTCGTATCGGTAGCCAAGCACCCCCGGTCATCAACCACAAAAACCCGGACGAGCAGATCTTCCGTCGGCTCTACTTCCAATTCCGGGCAGGCCAAACACCCGATGATGGCCGTTGGGTCCGCAGCGGTAAACCGGTAAGTGAAGGGGGCCCGTCCACCGGTGATCCGCGTAGTCAGCGTCAGGCGGTCTCCCAGGGCTACCGGCGGGTTGAAGGGCAGGTTCACCTCGAAGGGCGGCGGCTGCTTGATGGTGTAGACCCGACTGAAGGAACATCCGTCACCGTACAGCACGTCCACCACGTACTGGCCCGGTCCGAGGTCGTTGATCTCCGTCGGCTCGGTGATGGTCCGTCCGTTTACGCGTAGCCGTTGGAATCGGTCGGGGTCACTCACGAAAATGAACCCATCCCGTTCGCCGGAGCAGGTCACGTCACCCGTTTGGATTATGGCGTCCAGTTGGCTGGCCGCACCGACGTTGACGGTGTAGTTGACTACGCTATCGCAAGTCCCTGGCCGCACGTAACGCTCACTGAAGGTTGTGTCGGCGCTCACGGAATAAGTGCCCTGGGTGGTGCGCACGTCGCCCGCTTCGCAGAGTTGGAAGGACCGGTCGGTCGTGATCTCGCCAATCAACCCTACTTCCAACTCTTCGGTGTAGACACAACCCGCGCCGTATTCGATCCGGAGCGAGTAGGTGCCGTTCTGAAGATCGCTGAAGGTGCTGTTGCCCCGTCCGTTCCGGTCCCCGAGCGTCACCCGGATGGAGGCACGGCCCGCAATGCGGATACTTCCCAACCGGCCGGTTGAACAGTTGCGGGGGTTCACCTCGATGTTCCGCACAAAGTCTTCCAGCTCAATTACGTTGAAAGTGATCCGGCGGATACTGTCGCCACCGATGGCGGAATTGTACACCTCCGTCACGACTGTATCCCGGTCGATGTTGTAGGTCATCCGCTCCGTGGTTAGGGAGCCCGCGCCGCAGAAATTGACCAGGGTATCACTGAAGACCGGCGCCGGGCGCACCAGCCGGGTAGAGGCAGCGTCGGAACAATTGTTGATGTCGGTCACCTCCGTCGTTACCGTCACGGCTTCGGTGATTTGGACGGTCGGGTCCGGGCAGTTGGTACAGCTGAATGTGATCCCGCCGCCGCTGGCCGTCCACGCGTGGCGGAAGGGTTGGGTGCCGCCGTTCACGGTCGCCTCCACCGTGGTCCCGTCGTTTACGACGAGTACCGAATCGGGCAGGGTCACTTCCACGGGCGCGTAGATCACCACGTTGGTTTGGTGGACGCTGTCGCAACCATTGCTTGCTACGTAAGTCCTTTCAACCGTCGTATCCGCGAAGATCACGATGTCTTCCCCGTCAATCGTTACCGTAGCCGGCCCACAGAATTGGCGGGTGGAAGTAGTGACGGGAATTTCATCCACCACGGTGATCACGTAGTACTGGGCGCTGTCGCAGGTGCCGGGTCGGGGATAACGTTCCGTGAAGGTTGTATCCCCCGTGATTTGGTACGTACCAGCCTCCGTCACGAAGGGCCCCGCGGAGCATAAAGTAATGCGACTCGTATCGGGCACAATCTCCCCGACCGATACGGTGTACGTATGGACGCTGTCACAAACCGATGCCGTGACGTACCGCTCACTAAAGGCGGTATCCTGCGTGATAAAGTAAGTCCGCTGGTCGGTAGTGAACGCCGTCGGTTCGCAGAGTTCTACGTCGGAAGTAGTCAGGATGGGTTCCCGCACCAGAACGGTGTAGGTGTGGATGCTGTCGCACTGTCCGGGCCGATTAATGCTTTCGCGGATCATTGTATCCCGGGTCACGAAATAGGTATTCTGCCCGGTCGTGAAATTGGCGGGGCCACATATCTCCCCCACCGACATCGCACCCGCGACAGCGCCCACCTCCACGAAAAACGTACGGACGCTATCACAACCATTGGCCGCAATGTAGGTCTCGCGAATCGTGGTATCCTGAGTGACGAAGTAGTCGGATTGGGCCGTCGAATAGGTTTGCGCGCCACATAACTCGACCGTCTCGGAAGTGGCGACCGGTTGCTTGATCTTAACACTGAACGTGACCAAACTATCGCAGCCGGCGGTGCTGACGTAAGCTTCCTCGATCACCGTATCGCGGGTAACGAAGTAGGTATTCTGGTCGGTCGTGATGGAGGTCGAGCCACAGAATTCATCCGCCAAATTAGTCCGCAGAATATCGGCCACCGTAACGACGTACTGGTGGGTACTATCGCAGACTCCGGCTGCGTAAGTTTCGACGAAACTGGTGTCTTGCATAATGAAATAGTCACGCTGTTCCGTGGCGAAATTGGTCGGCCCACAGAAGTTGAGATCGGTACGGCCGAAGCCAGCCTCCTCCACCGTGATGACGTAACGATGGGTGCTATCACAGGCGCCACCGGTTGGGTAGACCTCTACGATCGTCGTATCGGAAAAGACGCGGTAGGCCATCTGATCCGTGGTGTATTCGCTACCCCGGCAAATGGTGGCTGCGATGAACCCTTCCTGAACTACTTCCAGTTTGACGGTGAAGAGATGGAAACTATCACAGCCATTGGCGGCCAGGTAAATTTCCTCGATGAGGGTATCCTGGGTCACGAAATATTCGTCGAGGTCAGTGGTGAAAACACCCGGCGCACAGAGCGTCGTGGACGAACTCCCGCTGGCCTCCGCCAGCACCGTGACCTCGGTAATGCGTAAGCTATCCCCGCCGTCCTGATTCGTGAATTGCTCGCGGATTATGGTATCCTGGGTCACGAAGTAATCCGCCGCGCCGGTGTTGATTGTCCCCGGGCCGCAGCGGTTTACCATCCCGGTCGTGACGCTGGAATTTGGACGGACGATCACGTAGGTGACGATGCTATCGCAACCATTCGCGGCGGGGTAATTCTCTAAAATCGTCGTATCTCCGTTAATCGTGTAAGTCGTCAGATCGGTGACCAACTCGTCAGCGGCGAAGGGGTTAAGCGTGACGGTAGTGCTGGTGCTTTCGAGAATTGTCACCACGTATGTATGTACGCTGTCGCAGCCGTCAGCGGTGCGGTAGGCCTCTTCGAAGGTGGTGTCTCGCGTGACGAAATAGCTGGCCAAATCGGTCACAATTTCTCCGGGGCCACAGCGCTCGAGTAAACTAGTATCGGCCACCGGCTCGGCGAGGGTGATCGTGTAAATGTTAATCCTGTCGCAGGGCCCCGTGGTGGGAAAAGTTTCCTCAATCACCGTATCGCGGTTGATGACGTAGGTCGCTTGCAAGGTCGTGTATTCGCTACCGCGGCAGACCGATGCAGCCGTCATGCGGGGCGGTGGTGGCGCGGCAATTGTAACTCGATACGTCTGAATGCTGTCACATCCGTTGGCAGCTACGTACCGCTCCTCAATGAGGGTGTCCTGAGTGACGAAATAGTCCGCTTGGTCGGTTACGAAAGTGGTAGGTCCGCAGCTCGCTTCACTGATTTCCAAACCGGCAACGGGTGCATCGATCGTCACCGTCAGGGTGTGGATACTATCGCAGCCCGCCGTTGAGACGTAGCCTTCTTCGATCACGGTGTCCTGCGTTACGAAGTAGGTATTTTGGTCGGTGGTGATGGCGGTAGGCGCGCAGTACTGAGCAGATGAATTGGTGCGAATGACGTCCTCAATCGTCAGCGTATAAACGTGGGTGCTATCGCAGCCATTTGCGGCCGGATACACTTCCGTGATCACGGTATCCTGAGTGACGAAGTAAGTAGCCAGGTCGGTCACAAAATTGGAAGCGCCGCAACGCTGCACCGCCGTCTCTTCGCGAATTACGGGACTCACGTTTACGGTGAAGATGTGGATACTGTCACAGCCGTTCGCCGCGGGATATACCTCCGTGATGGTAGTATCCTGGGTAACGAAATAGGCCTCGAGATCAGTTGTAAAGCTTCCCGCCGAGCAGAGTAGATGGTCGGAAGCACCGCTGGCGTCCTCCAGGATTGTCACCTCGGTGATGCGGAGGCTATCCCCGTTTTCGGAGGATAGGAAGCGCTCCCTGATGGTTGTGTCGGCGGTCACGAAATAGTCCGCAGCGCCGGTGGTGATGGTGCCCGGCCCGCAACGCTCAACGAAGCCGGTGGTCGTCACCGCCGCTGGCCGGACGAGAACGTAAGTTTGGATACTATCACAACCATTAGCGCCCGTTAGCCGCTCGGTAATGGTGGTGTCGCCATTGATTGGATAGGTGGCGATTTCGGTAACGAGCACGTCGTCGGTGAAGGGGTTGATGGTCAGCGTATCGTCGCTACCCTGAAGGACGTCGATCACGTAGGAAATGGTGCTATCGCAGCCGGCGGCGTTGGTGCGTAGCTCCAGGATGGTCGTGTCCTGAGTCACGAAATAGGTGGTCAGGCCCACCGTCTGTTCACCGGGGCCGCACTGGCTGCGGGGGATGCTGTTGCTGGTGGGCTCTGCGACCGTAATCACGTAGGTATGGGCGCTGTCGCAGGTGCCGGGTAAGTCGTATACCTCTTCGATTATAGTATCCTGGGTGACGAAATAATCGGACTGGTCCGTAGTGAAAAGTGTAGGCGCACAGAATAGTTCCGTGGTGGTGGCGGCCAGTTCGTCACTTACCGCGATGTCGTAATTCACCGTACTGTCGCACCCGTTCGCCGCCGGATAGACTTCGCTAAAAGTCGTGTCCTGCGTGATAAAATAGTTGGCCATTTCGGTAACGAACGAACCCGCTCCACAAATACTGCGGACGCTGTTAGTCGTCCGGTTTTCTAGCACGCTAACGAGAAAAGTTTGGACGCTATCGCAACCCAGGCTGGTAGAATACAACTCTTCAATCGTCGTATCCTGGGTGACGAAGTAGGTACGTTGTCCGGTGATGAATTCACCGGCGCCGCACCGATCCACCGACGCTGACACCTCCCGGTTCGGGTTGATGGTGATATTGTAAGTCTGAATACTATCGCAACCAGCCACGGTCAGGTACAACTCCTCAAAAGTGGTATCCTGCGTGATCGTGTACGTCTCCTGATTAGTAACGTATTCCGTCGTGCCACAGAACACCTCCGTAGTCGTCCCCGTCGCCGGATCGTTAATCGTTACGTTGAAAGTTTGGACGCTATCGCAACCGGCCACCGTCATGTAGCGCTCCTCGAAAGTCGTATCCTGCGTAATCGTATACGTCTCTTGATCGGTGACGTATTCCGTCGTGCCACAGAAGGTTTCCGAAGTCGTTCCCGTCACTGGATCATTGATCGTCACGTTGTAGGTCTGGATGCTGTCGCAGCCGGCCACCGTCATGTACAACTCCTCAAAAGTCGTGTCCTGCGTGATGATGTAAGTCTCCTGGTCGGTGATGTATTCCGTCGTGCCGCAGAAAACCTCCGTGGTAGTCCCCGTCGCCGGATCGTTGATCGTCACGTTGTAGGTTTGGATGCTGTCGCAGCCGGCCACGGTCAGGTACGATTCCTCGAAAGTGGTGTCCTGCGTGATCGTGTACGTCTCCTGATCGGTGATGTATTCCGTCGTCCCGCAGAAGACCTCCGTGGTCGTCCCCGTGGCCGGATCGTTGATCGTCACGTTGTAGGTTTGGATGCTGTCGCAGCCGGCCACGGTCAGGTACGATTCCTCGAAAGTGGTGTCCTGCGTGATCGTGTACGTCTCCTGATCGGTAATGTATTCCGTCGTGCCACAGAAAACCTCCGTGGTCGTTCCCATCGCTGGATCGTTAATGGTTACGTTGTAGGTTTGGATACTATCGCACCCGGCTACGGTCATGTATAGCTCCTCAAAAGTCGTGTCTTGCGTAATGGTGTAAGTCTCTTGTTGAGTGATGTATTCCGTTATGCCACAAAACACCTCCGTAGTTGTTCCCGTCGCCGGATCGTTGATGGTGATATTATAAGTCTGGATACTGTCGCAACCGGCCACCGTCATGTACCGCTCCTCAAAAGTTGTGTCCTGCGTAATCGTGTACATCTCCTGATCGGTGGTGTATTCCGTCGTGCCACAGAAGATCTCCGTGGTCGTCCCCGTCGCCGGATCGTTGATGGTTACGTTGTAGGTTTGGATGCTGTCGCAGCCGTCTGCCGTCATGTACAACTCCTCGAAAGTCGTGTCCTGCGTGATTGTGTAAGTCTCCTGATCGGTGATGTATTCCGTCGTGCCACAAAACACCTCCGTTGTCGTTCCCGTCGCAGGATCGTTGATGGTCACGTTGAAAGTTTGAATGCTATCGCAGCCGGCTACCGTCATGTACAACTCCTCAAAAGTCGTGTCCTGAGTGATGATGTAAGTCTCCTGATCGGTGACGTATTCCGTCGTGCCACAGAAGACCTCAGTAGTCGTTCCCGTCCCCGGATCATTGATCGTCACGTTGTAGGTTTGGATGCTGTCGCAGCCAGCCACCGTCATGTACCGTTCCTCAAAAGTCGTGTCCTGCGTAATGGTGTAGGTCTCCTGATCGGTGACGTACACCGTCGTGCCGCAGAAAACCTCCGTGGTCGTCCCCGTCGCCGGATCGTTGATCGTCACGTTGTAGGTTTGGATGCTATCGCAACCGGCAACGGTCAGGTACGACTCCTCGAAAGTGGTGTCCTGCGTGATTATGTAGGTCTCCTGATCGGTGATGTATTCCGTCGTGCCGCAGAAGACCTCCGTGGTCGTGCCCGTCGCTGGATCGTTGATCGTCACGTTGTAGATTTGGATGCTATCGCAACCGACCGTGGTCATGTACCGCTCCTCAAAAGTTGTATCCTGCGTAATTGTGTAAGTCTCCTGATCGGTGATGTATTCCGTCGTGCCACAGAAGACCTCCGTGGTCGTCCCCGTCGCCGGATCGTTGATGGTGACGTTGTAGGTTTGGATACTATCGCAACCGGCCACGGTCAGGTACCGCTCCTCAAAAGTTGTGTCCTGCGTAATCGTGTACATCTCCTGATCGGTGGTGTATTCCGTCGTGCCACAGAACACCTCCGTGGTCGTACCCGTCGCCGGATCGTTGATCGTCACGTTGTAGGTTTGTATGCTATCGCAACCGGCCACCGTCATGTACCGCTCCTCAAAAGTCGTATCCTGCGTAATGGTGTAGGTCTCCTGATCGGTGACGTACACCGTCGTGCCGCAGAAAACCTCCGTGGTCGTCCCCGTCGCTGGATCGTTGATCGTCACATTGTAGGTTTGGATGCTATCGCAGCCGGCCACCGTCATGTATAACTCTTCAAAAGTCGTGTCCTGCGTGATTGTATAGGTGTCTTGATCGGTAGTGAATTCTGTCGTACCGCAGAAGACCTCCGTGGTCGTGCCCGTCGCTGGATCGTTGATCGTCACGTTGTAGGTTTGGATACTATCGCAACCGGCCACCGTCATGTATAATTCCTCGAAGGTGGTATCCTGCGTAACTGTGTAAGTCTCCTGATCTGTGATGTACTCCGTAGTACCACAGAAAACTTCCGTGGTCGTACCCGTCGCTGGATCGTTGATCGTCACGTTGTAGGTTTGGATGCTGTCGCAGCCGGCCGCGGTCATGTACATCTCCTCAAAAATTGTGTCCTGCGTAATCGTGTAGGTTTCCTGCTCGGTGATGTATTCCGTTGTGCCGCAGAAGACCTCCGTGGTCGTGCCCGTCGCCGGATCGTTGATGGTGACGTTGTAGGTTTGGATACTATCGCAACCGGCCACCGTCATGTACCGCTCCTCAAAAGTTGTGTCCTGCGTAATCGTGTACATCTCCTGATCGGTGGTGTATTCCGTCGTGCCACAGAAGACCTCCGTGGTCGTCCCCGTCGCCGGATCGTTGATGGTGACGTTGTAGGTTTGGATGCTGTCGCAGCCGGCCGCGGTCATGTACATCTCCTCAAAAATTGTGTCCTGCGTAATCGTGTAGGTTTCCTGCTCGGTGATGTATTCCGTTGTGCCGCAGAAGACCTCCGTGGTCGTGCCCGTCGCCGGGTCGTTGATGGTTACGTTGTAGGTTTGGATGCTATCGCAGCCGGCCACCGTCATGTACCGTTCCTCAAAAATTGTGTCCTGCGTAATCGTGTAGGTTTCCTGCTCGGTAATGTATTCCGTGATGCCACAAAACACCTCCGTAGTCGTACCCATCGCCGGGTCGAGGAGGGTGACGGTGTAAACCTGGATGCTATCACACCCATTAACCAGCGGATAACTTTCCTCAATGGTCGTATCCTGGGTAATGAAATAAGTACGGAGGTTAGTGACGTATTCACCGGAGCCACACCGCTCGTCCGCTATGGGTGTCCCCTCCCCCGCCGTGGTGATAGTATAGGTGACGATGCTGTCACAGCCGTTGGCTCCCGGATAGGTCTCTTCAAATACGGTATCCCGATTGATGGTATAGGCCGCCATTTCGGTAACGTAAGTATCCACATCGAGGCAGGCGACAGCGACGTCCGTTCGGTTCGGTGGCAAAACCGTCACGTTGTAGGTCTGGGCGCTATCCGCGTTGGTGGCCGTGATATACATCTCGTTGATAACCGTATCCTGCGAGACGAAGTAGGTCATTTGGTCCGTAACGTATTCGCCCGGCGCACAGAGGGTATCAAAAATGGGTGGCCCCTCCAGGTCTTCAATGATGAAGGTGATGTTCCGTAAGCTGTCACACCCACTCGCCCCATCGTACCTCTCCTGTACGGTTTCCGTCATGGTTGGCGTGTAGGTCATCTGGTCGGTGGTGAACGACTCGCCGCGGTTCAGGGTCACCGTGGTATCGACCGGCGGAATGGTCCCTTCCACGATGGTGTACACCGTCGTTCCGGTACAGGGGTCAATGGTTTGGGACAGTTCTACCGTGGCCGGAACGTTAACCGTAATCGTGGTGGCCGTTTGGCTGACGACCGTTCCACTCGTAACCGACCACGTGTAGCCAGGTGCAGTTACGTCCGGGACGGTCAGCAGGTAGGTATCCCCGCAAGACTGAATCAAGGTATCCGGCAGCAAGGTCAAATCGCCGGTGGTCACCACGATCGTATCCGTCAATTCACATTCGTTGGGCGTACCTACGTCGAAGCGGACGTTGAGGAAAAAGGTACCCGCCGCATCCGGCTGGAAGCTAGGCTGGGTGGAGCCATCCTGCCAGCGGTATTCGCCCACAAATCCGGTAGGAAGGTTGGCCTCCAGCAGCGGGATGTTATCATCGCACAGCTCCAGGTCCGGACCGAGGAAATCGCGGTCCAGGCTGAATACCCGGACGTTCGAGTCAAAGGTCCAACCACTGCTGGAGTTGTTGATATTCGCAGAGTTCTTCCCCGCCAAACGCTGTCCGGGGCCGGTCGCGTCGAGGCGCTCCAGCCGGACGTAGTCCATCTCCGTTTCGGCCCCCGCCCCCATGAAGATGGTCGCATTATCGGCGTTGATGGACTGCATTTCAATTGGCGCACAGGCCGTTCCGATGGCGATCAGGCGGTCCTTTACCGTCACTAGATTCATTGGTTTAAAGGAGTAGGTACCATCCTGCTCCAGCACCAGCGAGTCCGTTTCGAAACCACCGTTGAAGTACATGTTGCCGGTCTTCACGCTTACCCGGTTGAAGAGGGGCCCGGCGGCGGAGGGCTCCAGCGTAGCCTCCTGGATGATGAGTTGGCGGTCCACGTCAACACTATCAAAGTGAAGGTTCAGGTTGGTCAGAAAACTGTTGATGAAGAAATCGCCGTCTCCGATGTTGACGATCTCCCCATTGTTACTCAGTAGCCGTGCGTTACTGTTCTCCGTTTGCAGAAAGGGAAAGCCGCTGCCCGCAATTGTTATGACTGAACTACCGATGTCTACCGTCACGACGTCCAATAGGTCGAAGTTGGAGGCCAGGTGGAAAAACTCCTCCAGCTCCATGTCAAAATCGTTCGTCACGAAGGTGCCCGCGCTACACCAGAGGAGGTTGCTGCGCAAATCACTTAAAAGCGTGAGGGTGCCCGTGCCGGACATAAATATCGAAGGCATCAGGTCTGGCTCGGCCAGAAGTTCGTCGGGATCAGTACCCAGGTACTCTAATTGATCGACACGGCTAAGGGTAAGGGAGTTGTCGAAGCTAGCCCGGTCAGAGAAGTAGGCAGAACCGTAAAATTCAAAGTTGCCCTGTTGGAAGACCATGTCGTCGTCCAGTCCCCGGGTATCGATCGTATGGCAGAAGGCCGCCGAGAGGGAACCTAAGGGCGCAAAGTTGATGTGCTCCCCGTCCAAACTAAACGAATTGGCGTCTACGATCACGTCGTCAATTTGCGTCGGGATGCACTCCCCACCGAAGCCACCGGAAGTGAGGGACCAGTGGGCTTCGTCGAACCAGTCGCCGGAATCCCCCACCCAGTATAACGTGCGGGGCAGGGCTACGGAAACAAAATCCCAACCACTTACCCCGCCAAGATCAATGGAAGAACCTGCCTGCCAGGTACTACCGGAAGCCGCAATGTTTTCCAACTGCAGGTAGGAGGCAAACTGGTCCTGGGTAGAAAACAGCCGGTACAGCACCCCGTTCCCCCGGATGGTGATTTGCTCCGAACAGTTCCCGTCCGCCGTAAAGGTGGTGAGGTTCAGGATGGTATTGTTCGTGCCACCCAGCAGGTAAGTCTTCCCACGGAAGAAAGTGACGTTCGTAACCGTCCCGTCCAGGTTCAGCGTCGCGTCCTCCCGCAAGTCCAGAATCTCCCCCTGGTAGTTATTGATATCGTTGAAAAAGACGTCTCCGTTGGAAACGAAAGAGCGGAGTCGGTTCCAGGGCGCTACCGTATTGTCTAGGTCAACTTCCAGCATCCCGTTCACATTATCGTTCACGATGCTGGCCTGGCTGACGTCGAAGCGACCGCCCCCCGTCCGGGGCCGCAGGATGATTTTGAGTTGGTCCGCCTGCGGCCCAGTGGGGAAGGTCTTTACGTAGACGGTCGAGGTGGTGAGGTCCAAATCGAAGCGAGTGTTCTCCAGCAGGATGCTACCCGTACTTACGGGCTGGTCGTTTGAGTTCAGCTCGCCGTCGCCCAGCACAATTTGGTGATTGGTGGCTAGCGAATCCAGCAGGATCCAGCTGCCATTGTGGCCATCAAAGGTGTAGTTCAGTTCTTCCGTGAGGCCGTAGCTGCGCACCTCCTTATTGGTACCTCCACCCCGCAGGAACAGATCGGCTACGCCAGTTTCGGTCGTCCAAATGAGTTGGGGGTTCAGGTAAAGGTTGCCGTAAACGCTGAGGGCCGCCCCGTCTTCTTGGTAGAATGTGGCGTCGTCGTCGTTGGCCGTCCACACAAGGTCGGCACAGGAGAAATCTCCACTGGGTAGCGTAACGGTGAAGCCTCCGCCCGAAAAACTATTCTGGTCAAAAATTGCGTCGTTAGAGGCCAACGGGGGGCAGGCACCCGGTACCCCGCCACTCGTCAGCGACCAGTGGTTACTATCATCCCAGTCGCCCGTGTTCCCGACCCAGTATCGGGCGGAACTCCCGGCGGGAAAGACCCAGTCTCCCAGCAGACCGGCGCCACCGCTTTCAACTCCCACAAAGGTTGCTCCACCCGAGGCGGGTAAGTTTTCTACGAAGGTTCCCGTCACGGTGATGGTAGCCAGGGCGGGCGCATTGATGTCCGTACGCGGGTTGGCCGCGATCGTCGTTGGAGCCGCGCAGGAGGCGGCGCTGACAAATTCGTTCTCCACGAAGATGTCGGGGACGCCGTCCAGTTCGATCCGGCTGCCCCCACCAATTTCCAGGTAGCCGGCGCGCAGGTTTTCCGTGATTCGTGCGTCCCCGTTGAAGATCATCGAATCCGCCGCAATCAGGGTGGTCGTCACTCCGCCGGCGGTTCTTCCGGCGATGTTCAGGCGGCGGTCCCCCGTTTGCGTCCAGATCAGCGCCTGGAAGCGGGGCGCGGCGATGCCCCTGATCGTCAGTTCCGGCGTGAAGGATTCACCGAGGAGTAGGCGACAGGTCGTGAGTTGAGCCTGGTTAGCGGGTTCCATCGTTACGTCCAGTTGGTCGCGCACGTCGAGGGTAACGCCCGTATAATCCACCAGTCCGTTACCTTCAAAGTCGCCGGTTCGGAAGGAGACTACGGAGCCGGCCGCAAAATTGACGCGGCCCCTTTCGATGTTGAAATCCCGGTTCACGTCCAGGTCACCCACGATGTTGAAAACGTCCGTCGCTGCCCCGTCGATGGTCAGGTCGGACTTGAAGTTGCGCCCGTTCGTTTCAATGCTCACGTTACCGATGGAACCGAAGAGGACGACCGGTGCCGCGTAGTCCCACACAATTGAGCCGCCAATGACCAGGTCTCCGTAGATGCTGAGTTCACCGTTGGCAAAGTTGGTGCCCGTCCCAAAAAAGCGAGCGTTGGGCGCCATCGTAGTGATGATGAGGTTGCGGCACTGTACGTCATCATCCTTGAGGTCAATACCCTGGTTCGGGCCGGTGAAGGAGTTGGCATCGATGAAGACGTCATCGTTCGCCGAAGGGATGGCGAAGTGGATCGTCGTCCCCCCACTCGTCGTTGCCCAGTTACCCACATCGTCCCATTCCCCACTGCCGCCGACCCAGTAGAAGTTAGCCGCCTGGAGCGAGGCAAAACTGATGGCACACAAAATGAAAAGGACGTACCTCATGAAAGCGTGTTAACACAATTTGCTCTCCAGTAAGAAAAGCAAGCGGGCGCTGCCGCAGGTGCAAAGCGGGAGGAGGGGTTGCTCCCTACATGTTTGAACAGTGGTCCATACCAAAGGCCCGTTTTCGGACTCCTGAATTAGAGCACAAAGATAAGGAATGGGGTTCACTGGCCGGCCCCATCCAGTACCGGTCTTCCGTGGAATGTCGGACATCAGCAATGGATCACATCCTCCGCTTGATGACACCAATTTTCAATCCCATTTCATCGCACCCGCGGCAGCGCCCATCTTCAGACTTTAGACGTTAGATTTTGGATTTTGGAGTGGCCGTCTAAAAGCCAACATCTATAGTCTAGTGTCTCTATTCCTTCGTAGCACCCACGCCAGCTCCGAAAATGAGAGGTATTCTGTAACGCCCAATTCAGATGTTGAAAGGTCTACCGCATCAGCATCACGTCACCGGTAATGATTTCTTGCGTGCCATCCTGAAAGCGTATTACGGCACGATAGACGAAAACACTGATGCCGGAAGCCGCGTCATCCACCTTACCGTCCCAACCGAGGCTTGGCTGGTTGACGGGTATATTTTCCAGGTGAACGACCTGCCCTCCCCAGCGGTCGAAAATGTCCAGCTGGGCAATTACCGTAGCGCCAGTTTTGTGGTAAAGCGTAAAACCGTCGTTGACACCGTCTCCATTAGGAGAAAAGGCATTCGGAACGTAAATGTCGCGAAGCGTTGGGACGTTTATGAGGACTTGGGTTCCTACCTGGCAGCCAAATTCAATATCCTCAACGGTGAGGTTCACAACCGTGTCGCGCACCGCCAAAAAGCCAAAATCGAGCCCAAATGTGGTGGCGCCCCCAAGTTGCCACCTCACAATCAAATCACGATCACGTGGTAAAAGCGGGTTCAAACGCACAAACTCACAAAACTGCGCGAGAATAGAATCGGGAAGATTTATGTCCAGTGAAGGTGCCAACGTGAAGTCGACAATACCAGCTGCGGGGCAACCAGTAGGGGACGTCGCAAAGTAGGTATAGACACCACTACTATCGAATTCACGAGAAGGAATGCCCAAGCCGTCTTCCCAGGAAAGAAAGTCTTCTGGTTGTGGAATGGTCAAGGTGAATTCATCGGTACAACTAGTCGTATCAATGGTAGGGAAAGAGAATGCATCTGGTGTACGGAGCGTAAAGAAGCTTGTATCGCTGACGCAGGTATCCTGGCGGGCAATAACGGCATATAGTTCCTCCCCGGCCCCTGTTAAAGTGATCGAAGAAATGCGGTCCTCCATAAGCGTTCCCCCACCAGGCAACTGCCATTCGTATGTTACCCCCGGAGCCCCGACCGCCAAGAGGGTGACGAGGCTATCTGGGCAAAGCGTACCCTCCAAGGTAATAACCGGTGCTTGCAGACCTGTTTCCACTCCGCTGCCCTCCAGCAGGAAGTTACTAGGCAAATCAAACGGGCAGCCATCCGGTGCAGTAATGCTCAACTGATCGTACAAACCAAGAGATAATAACGGGGTCGAAAGGGTGTTTTCGGTTGCAGTCAAAGACAGGCTGTTCCTAACGCCTTCCGGACTTACGTAAGAAAAATTGTAAGCCAGGCCATCTTCAAAGCCAGAGCTGAAGAGGCTCATGAAGCCGGCAGTGGCTTGGCCACACGATACTGCCGCCTCCGAAGTGATGTCTACTTGCGGAGTGACCCGTTCACTTTCGATCAGGACCTGCCCGGTAGAAGTACAACCGGTGGCGCTGGTTACAGTAACAAAATGCAACCCTGCCACAAGCGCGCGGGCAGTATCCTCAGTTTCACCATTATCCCAAACGTAGGTGAAGGGGCCCACCCCTGCGCCTGGGGTGGCTACAGCTTCTCCGGGGGCGGTACAATCCGCGATTCTCAGTGGGTCGACCTTAAGTTGGCGGGGGAAAGAGCCGAAGATGGGGAGGGCACCGACGAGCATTGTACCGTTTTCTATTGGTAACTCAGCAACATTGTATTCTAAATCACAATCTTGACCAGCCCCGTTTGGGTTATTGATGGCAGCCAAATGAGTGATTGTTTGGGCGACTTCTTCTCTTCTGTAATCAAAAACATTCGCCCAGTATATTTTTCCGTCCGGTCCATTCTGTAAGCCACCACTTCTAATGCTGTCGGTCTGGGTGACAATCTCATTTAGTTGTCTCGATGTAAAATCATACTGAAAAAGACTGGCTTGGTAGTAATCTGAGTAGTAAAGTTTGGTCCCATCCGGAGACATCGCTAGTCCGTAAGTCCACTCCACTTCAGGACCATTGGAGATAATGGTTGCAGGTCCGGGTGCGAATGTTCCGGTCGTGCGGTTAAAAGTTTGAAAACCGATGGGGCTTCTGCCAAGATTATCTTTTCTCCCAACTGAAAGTACCATGCGGCCAGAATTACCACCGTCTTCCTGATAGATCATTCGAAAGCCAAAAATGCCGTCATTAGGAGCAAGTTGGGTAGGAAAAAAATCAGTGAGTTGGTAAGTAGCGTGTTCATTTACTCCACTAGCTGCTACGTCAAACACGCGTAGCTGATTTTGATTGCGAAGCGCGATAAAGACCCAGGACTCCAAAGATTCGTCAGCTTTCGGTACTGCGTAGACTCCTTCGGCAACATTATCCCTCCCAGAAATAATTTGTACGTTTTTAACTCTGGGGTCGACATCACCAAGAGGTGCATCAATTGTTCCATTTCCAGCAGCATTAGTACGAACGCGCGTGTAATGCGCACGTCTGGGCGCGAACTCAGTAGCGGCTTCTACGGTAAATAGAAGGTAGCTATTACAGTCGGTTGGATCCAACACAACCGCAGTTCCGTACATCGAACTAGAAGACCCTTCAAGGTTCCGCCCATTTGGCATCACATTATGATTTGCGTCGACTACGGTTTGACCATCACTATAAAAGATAATATCTCCCGAGGTTGGATCAACAATTGAGACATTGTTCTCCTGAAGTTGCAATGGAAATCTAACGTTGTTATACGGAACAAATCGGCCAAGATCCTGCGAGAAACGAATACCTGTTTGGGGATTGTTTGGCCCACCGCCCATGAACCACGTATGTCCAATTGTCTGCGCGCAAACACTTAACGACGAACAAAACAATAGCGAGATCAGGCAGGTAAAACAGATCGGTTTGCGCATCGGAAGGAGATTGTTATCAGGGCTAGCCGAAGGTACGCATTATCGAAAGCAGACTATCCCCAACAGGTGCATTTGCATCGGATTGGTAGTAGCCTCTAGTTGTATAGTTTCCGAACTGTGGTCCCGAGCTGTAGGCACCTTCACCCATTTCATCGCACCTGCGGCAGCGCCCTTCTATAGACTTTAGACGTTAGACTTTAGATTTTAGAGTGGCCGTCTAACATCTATCGTCTAAAATCTAAAGAACTTACTCCTTCACGAAGCGCCTACTCGCCTGCACGCCACCAGCCTCCATGACCCGGACGAGATAAGCACCTCGAGGCAAACGCGCGACGGGTACGGTAATGCGTTGATCTCCAGCGGTAAAGGACCGATCAGTTATCGGCAACACCAAACTACCAGCAGCGTTATAAACTGCAACGCTGACGCGGCCGCCGCCGGACCGGAAACCAACTGTCAATTGCTCACTAACGGGGTTGGGGTAGACGTTGAGGGAAAGGGCATTCGCGGCGTTGTTGCCCGGATCCTGAATGGACGTAGCGTTGCAAGCCCCAAACAACGGCAGGTGCTGGAAGTCAGTGGACAACAACTGGCGGGCCGAAGCTTCGGGTACCCCGAACCAATCCATCAGCAGGGAGCCGTAGACGTCACGGAAGTCGTATTGCATCTCGACGCCAAGGCGGATGTCGACGTCGACGGGTACGTTGGCGTTTTCACCAGTTACGCCCGGCTGGACGCAGGAGCCAAAGAGGAGCATCGGCGCTGCGTCGCCGTGGTCGGTTCCGTTGCTGCCATTGCCGACGATGCGGCGGCCGAACTCGGAATAGGTCATGCCCACCACCCGTTCTTCGAGGCCCTGAGCGGCGAGGTCCGCCTGGAAGGCCGCGATGGCGTTGGATAGGGTGAGGAGCAGATCGGCGTGTTCCCCGATGGTCGTATCCCCACCAGCCGCCTGGCCCGCGTGGGTATCGAAGCCACCGAGTTCGGCGACGTAGATGCGCGTTCGGGAGCCTCCGGAGATGAGCTTAGCGACGTCCTTCAGCTTTTGGGCTAGTTGGTTTCCGGCGGGGTAATCGACGGCATTCATACCCAGTTCGCCGGCCCGCTCGATGCTGGTCGCGTACTCGTTATTCTTGGCGATGGTATCGCGCAACCAACTGAGTTCGCGACCGTAATTCGTATCCAGCGTCGGGCCACCCTCGTATACGGGTAGCTGACCGATGCTGCCCAGACCAGCCAGTACCGTACTGTAATTACCGGCACGCCCTTGACAGGTCTCCGCTAGCGCGCTCCCCATGACGATGGCGAATGGATCGGGCTCCTCGGAATTAGGATAGCCTTCGGGGAAGGTCGGGGTCCGTGCATCCAGGTGGCGGCCCAGCCAGCCGGTCGTCAGTACCTCGTCGCTGTCGGAAGCCGTATTCATGATATCCGTCGAGCGAAAGTGGGAGCGGTTTTGCTCGGGGTAACCGACGCCCTGCACTACGCTCACCTTACCTTCCTGGTATAACTGGTGGACACCCGCCATGGCGGGGTGGATGCCGAGGTTATCTTCCAGCGAAAGCACCTTGTTGGCGGGAATGACGAGCTCCGGCCGGGCGGATGTAAGCCCCTCGTACTGGTCGAGCGGAATGATAGTATTGAGGCCATCGTTACCACCACGTAATTGCAGCAGTACGAGGATGCGGCCATTATCTTCCATCTCCTCGGCCAGCCACGGCGCGGAGAGGGCGCTGAGCGGCGATCGGCTCAGCAGGAAAGGCAGGGGGAATACGGAAGCGCGGCGAAGAAAAGAACGGCGTTTCATGGATTGATCTTTAGGAAGGGGAAAAGCAGGGAACTAGATTAACGGAAGGAGCTCAACTCACTAAATGAGTTGATACTCTGGCATTTCCGTCATGGCTCTTACCATTCGGCGCAGGTTATTTTCCAGGGAAGTAGCCAAGCCTTCATCGTTTGGATTCGCCAGGAGGGTAGCGTATTCTACCGACCACTGGGTTTCCGGCAGACCGGGCAAGAGCAGCTCCCGGAGGGCCTCCCGTTGTCCTTCCGGAATGGGCCGGGGGAAGAGCAAGCTTACCCACTCGTCAATCATTGGCCAGAGCGCAACCGGATCGGGGAATTGCCGGACGAGCGCCAGCAAACTAAAGTCCACCACTCCGTAACCCTGAATACCGGGCGTACGGCGGAACAGGTTGTTGATCATCTTATTGCGCAGGGCGAGCGTGGAAGAATTGATCCAGGACCGGTAGAAAAGCGGCTCCTGGTAAAAGGCCGGCCAACCGGAAACGGAGGGCGCGCGGAAGTCACCCATCCCCATTTGGTCCGCCCGCACGAACAGGGCATTGTAGAATTGCTGATCCGGATTATTCGGGTTGACGGGGATGACCGCAAATTGCCGCACTAAGCCCACTACGTACTGAATGGGATGCTTGATCATCGGCCCCTGACTCTGGACGTCAAAGAAGTGCTGGCTGCCCAGCAGCGTCCGTACCACCGGCCCCACCACGTAGTCGTTGGCCCGCAACAGAGCCGCGAGCGGTTGGATGACGTTCGCTTCCACGGCGTCGGTGATCTCGTAGTAGACGAACCAACGGTAGAGCTTGCGGGCGAGGAACTCAGCTGCGGCATCCTTTTCAAAGATCAGATCAACGAGGCGCTGGTAGGTTGTTTCTCCCGTGCTGGGGAACTGGATACTACCGAAGCGAGGGCTCAATTGCACTGCCTCCGCGTCGTGGCGTGCGGGGACAAACTCAGCGGTAAGCGGGAGGGTGACGTCGCTCGCAAACGTCCGCTGGGTACGCCAGCCGGTCAGGGAGCGGGCCATAGCCACGACGTCTTCTTCGGTGTAATTCGTGTAGTCGCCGGGGCCGACTTGCGGTCCCTTACCCACGGTGAAGAGTTCCAGCAGCTCCCGCGCGTAGTTCTCGTTGGGCCGCCGCACGGTATTCTGGTTGCCGTTCAGGAAAGCCAGCATCACCGGGTCGACGGTAACGTCCTTCACCAATTGGCGGAAATCACCGAACGCGTTCTCGCGCAGCAGGGTGCTGTGCAGGTAGTTCCAGCGGACGTCCTGGTACAGGTCATTCGCGAAGTGGTCGTGCCAGAAAAGCACCATCGTTTCGCGGGCGCTGATGCCCTCCTCCACGCGCAGTTTATTGAGCCAGGACCGAAAACTGTTTTTTCGGATGCGGACGGCGACGATACGTTCGCCAACATTTTCTGGGTACGCGTACTCCGTCCAGCTCTCCCCGGCGGGCGTGATGCCATCGTCCTCCTCGGCGATGGGCGGGGTGGGCAGCGGGAGCTCAGTCAGGAGTTGGTCCAGCGTCGCTTCGAGTCCTTGTTCCGTGGCGGTCCGCAGCGTTTCAAACGTAGCTCCGAAGGTAGCGCGGGCGAGGAGGTGGCCGGCCTCCTGTTTCGTCCACGGCCCGGTGTAGGGTTCCAAACCGGATGCAGAAGATACCATTGCGGGCGCTGCCGCAGGTGCCAGGTGAGGACGCAAGAAGGACCTCCGGCTAAGCGTAGTTGGCGTAGGCATAAAAGGGAATTACGTTTGTCATTTCCGACGACCGTGCAAGGAAGGCGGAAAAAGAATTGTTGGTAAGCGGTCACCGATCGGGGTGCAACCGGATCGGTGGGGTAGTAAAGTTAATGGGTTTTGGGGGAATGGGTATCCTCTCCCCCGGCCCCTCTCCGTGGGAGAGGGGTGACCTGACTTAAAGGAATTTTCTAAGGAGTAAAGAAATTACAAGTCACAATGGATTGGCAACCGAGACTTGACGGAGAATTATTCACCTCTAAAACGACTTAAGCCCCGGAGCATTAGCTCCCCTCTCCTCTACAGAGGGATGGGGGGGAGAGGGCCAAATTTTAAAATATACTCCCCCCCACCCGAGTCGTGAACTGCTCCAAAAAGGCCATCCCGAAATGAGAGTTACCCTTCCGGTTAAGGGGCGGGCTCCAGACGGCAATGGCGTAATCCCCCGGCAGAACGGCGACAATGCCACCCCCTACCCCACTCTTGCCGGGGAGGCCGACGCGGAAGGCGAACTCCCCCGCCTCGTCGTACAGGCCGCAGAGTTGCATGATGGCGTTGATCCGTTTGGTCATATTCCCGGTGATGATCTGCTTCCGGCAGATGGGGCTGAACCCCTTATTGGCCAGGAACAAAAAGGTGTTGGACAACTGGGCGCAGTTCATCTCCAGCGCACAGAGAGAGCAGTAGAAATCGAGGATGCTGTCGGTACCATTCTTGATGTTGCCGAAGGAGCGCATGAATTCGACGAGGGCCCGGTTCCGATCCGAATGCGCCCGTTCGGAAGCAGCCACGGTTTCGTTGTAGCCAATCGTGACGTCGCAGGAAAGTGATTGGACAAACTCGAGCAGATCCGCCTTCGGGTTGGCGAGGTAATCCAGCAGGACGTCGCAGACGACGAGGGCCCCGGCGTTCATCATCGGGTTTCGGGGGATGCCCCGGTCGCTTTCCAGTTGGATCAGGCTGTTAAAGGGGGTGCCGGAGGGCTCAACGTCCACCCGCTTCCAGAGGTCGTGGCCCAGCCGTTGGTAGGCCATCGTCAACGTCAGCACCTTGGCGATGGATTGGATGCTGAAGCCTTCCTGCGCATCCCCAAAACTGAATGCTCGCCCGTCGATCGTCATGGCGTGGACGCCGAATTTATCCGGGCTCACCTTGCCTAGTTCGGGGATGTAGTCGGCGACCTTCCCCGTGTTTAGGGAGGGGAGCTTGGCGTGGATGTCGGCGATGAGGTGGTTTACGTCCATTGGGCTAAAGATAGTTGGCTGGTGGGTTGGGGTTTGATAGTATCAGATGATAGTATCACTGACGGTTTTGAGCTTACTCTGGGAAGGGATTTTTGACGTTAGATTTTAGATTTTAGAGTGGGGGCGCTCTAAAATCTAACTTCTGAAATCTAACGTCTCTAGTATATCCACCAGAAACGCTTACCTTACGATACTATCAAATGATACTATCATGGCCTACAAACCGCCCTACACAGTCAGTACGGAGATGCTGGAGAAAGTGAGTGAGATCACCTTGCTCATCGGGCAGATTCAGGGATATCAACTGCTGACCGGCAACCTCAAGTTGAGGCGGCAAAACAAGATAAAGACCATTCTTTCCAGCCTCGCGATCGAAGGTAACACCCTGAATGAAGATCAGGTCTCCGCTATTCTTGACGGCAAGCCAGTGCTGGGGCCTCCGAAGGAAATTCTTGAAGTACAGAATGCACTGGCAGTGTACGACACCATCTCCGATCTAGACCCTTACAACGAAGATGATTTACTAAGTAGCCATCGTTTGCTGATGGGCGGGCTCATCCCGGATGCCGGTCGGTACCGGTCCGGAAGCGTGGGAGTATTTGATGGTGCTAAGGTGATCCATCTCGGCCCTCCGGCCAAAATGGTGCCGCGATTGATGGGCAGTCTCTTCGACTATACTGCTGACTACCGGGAGGAAACAATCATCAAAAGCTGTGTCTTCCATTATGAGTTTGAGTTCATCCACCCGTTCTCCGATGGAAATGGACGGATGGGTCGGCTTTGGCAGACCGTCTTATTGATGAGCAAGTATCCCGTCCTGCAATTCGTCCCGTTTGAAACAATCATTCACCAACGGCAGCAAGGGTACTATCAAGCATTGGCCGATAGCCAGACCATTGGTAATTCTGATCCCTTCATCCTTTTCATGCTTGATGCACTACTCACGGCATTGACTTTTGAAACCGACAGGATCGGCGTGCGCCAGGACTTTGAAGGGCGCATGCTGGCATTTCGGGAAGCGCTTACGAAAAACACCTTCACGCGTAAGGATTACCAGCTCTACCACAAAACGCTCTCCTCCGCAGCCTCCAGCAGAGATCTACGCCGGGGTGTAGATGAGAACTTACTTGCGCGGGAGGGTAAGCAGCGGACGACTACTTATAGGTTTCGCTAGGGCTTTCAAGAGCCTAGTTGTGAAAAAGATACTGGTGGGGCTTTACTCTTTACCGGTCGAGATAATTTTAGACTTTAGATTTTAGACTTTAGAGTGGGTGTGCCTAACCAAATAGCGTTGACAGATTAATAATGAAGTCGCGCCATTACACACGACGGTTTTTAAATTTTTCCTCAGTTAGGTACTTGACACCGGCGGGGAGTATTTGCCCACGCCCCTCACGGG